>CADCPG010000028.1 GCA_902803255.1 uncultured Ruminococcus sp.
AGAGGGAAGCCGAGCATCGAGTGTCCCATCGAGACGTACATCAGTGCGATGAGAAATACAAGAGAAGAGAACAGACGCTTTTTGAGAAGCGGAGTTTCTCTATCCTTGAGCGCTTCCTCTTCAGCGGCGTATCCCGCCGCTGTTTCTTTTTTTTCCGTTCCTCCGGCCGGATACTTCGGCGACGCGCCGTATCCGGCCGCTTCGACCGCCGCGATGACGGCCGCGTCGGACGCCGTGCCCTCGACTCCCATCGAATTCGTGAGCAGATTCACCGAGACCGACGCGACGCCCTCTACCTTCGAGACCGCTTTCTCGACTCTCGCGCTGCACGCGGCGCAGCTCATACCGGTCACATTATACTGTTTCATATGTTTTTCCGCACTCCCGTCGCCCGTCATCTCATCAGCTTCTCGAGAGTCTCGACAAGCTCGTCGAGCGTCTCGTCCTTTCCCGCCTTCACGTCGTCGAGGACGCAGGAGCGGATGTGCTCCGCCAGTATCACCTTCGTGAAGCTGCCAAGCGCGGCCGTCGCCGCCGTCACCTGGCGTATGATGTCGATGCAGTAGGCGTCGTTCTCGAGCATCCCGCGGATCCCGCGGATCTGGCCTTCGATCCTGGACAGGCGGTTGACAAGATCCCTGTATTCCCGCTCGGTGCGCTGCTTCGTCTTTTCGGTGCAGCAGCAGGGGACTGCGCCTGATCTGCCTGCCGGTGCCGTTTTTTCGTCGGTATCCATACGGTCTTCTCCTTTTTCTCATGCCGGACATATACCCTCCGGGGGTATTGCCCTTCAATGCAGTATTATATACCCCCGGAGGGTATTTGTCAAGAGCTTTTCGCGGAAAATCCAAAGACAGGACCGGAAAAACGGAGAATCAGCCGTCCCGGCCCCGGATACGCGTTCCACTGCCGTTTGCGTTTTTATTGACAAACAGCGGGTGAAGTGGTATAATATATTACAATTGCGAATGATTCGCAAATTCGGAGACGTTTTCCGGATCGGAGAGGTGATCATGAAAAGATATACAGCGCTCGCCGCGGCACTGCTCATCCTTGCGGCGGCGTGTCTCGTCTCGTGCTCCGGCGGAGCCGGCGACGGCGGGAGGATCAGCATCGTTGCCACTGTCTTCCCCGAATACGACTGGATAAAGAACATACTCGGCGACGATCCCGCCGGTGTCGAGCTGACGCTGCTCCTCGACAACGGGTCCGACCTTCACAGCTTCCAGCCGACCGCGGCGGATATCATGAAGATATCCACCTGCGATCTTTTCGTGTACGTCGGCGGCGAGTCCGACGGATGGGTAAAAGACGCCCTGGGTGCGGCTGCGAACAAAAACATGACCGTCGTGAACCTCATGGAGGTACTGGACGGCTCCCTCAGGATCGAAGAGGAGAAGGAGGGCATGCAGGAGGAAGAAGAGGAAGAGGAAGAGGAAGATCACGGACACGGTCACGGCGAAGATGAGGGCGGATACGACGAGCACGTCTGGCTCTCGCTCCGGAACGCGAAGGCCGTCTGTGCAGAGCTCGCGAAGGCCCTGGGAAAGGTCGATCCGCAGAACGCCGCGCTCTACATGTCGAACGCGGAGGCCTACTGCGCGGAGCTCGCGTCGCTCGACGCCGAATACGCCGCCGCCGTCGCGGCGGGGAGCATAAAGACGCTGCTCTTCTGCGACCGCTTCCCGTTCCGCTATCTCACCGAAGACTACGGCCTCGATTACTACGCCGCCTTCGCGGGGTGCTCGGCCGAGACCGAGGCGAGCTTCGAGACCGTCATATTCCTCGCGAGGAAGATCGACGAGCTGGGTCTTCACACCGTGCTGACGACAGAGGGCAGCGACGGGAGGATCGCGTCGACCGTCATACAGAACACCGCCCGGAAGGACACGGCCGTCGCCGTGCTCGACTCGATGCAGGGCACGACGTCCCGCGACGCCGCGTCGGGCGTGACCTATCTGTCGGTCATGCGCGCGAACCTCGAAGTCCTGCGCGAAGCGCTGAAGTGAGCAGGGATATATATATCAGACCGCCGCGGACGGCAGACGACCGCGGCGGCCTTTTCTCGCGCTTTTTCAGGGCGGGCAAAATTACGGTTGATTTATTCCCGGATATATGGTAAAATATTCTGAATATGTTCAACGCCGGCCCGGCGCACGATATCCGCCGAACAGGAGGTGCCGTTATGGAGAAGGAAAAGATGAATAAGGTCATGAAGGCGACGAGGAGGCAGTGCCTGTTCGCGATGTTCAGCGCGCTCGTCGTCGTTGTCTGCGTCTGCATCGGCGTCACGATGAACCTGACCACGGTCTACGACGAGAACTTCGACCGCATGGGAATCCGGACGTTCTCGATGTTCACCGTCAATTCCAATATCCTGGCGGCCGCCGGAATGGCAATGATCCTGCCGTATACCTTCGACGGCCTCCGCAAACACAACTATCACCTGCCGAAGTGGATAGTCATCCTGGTGTACGCCGGCGTCACGTCGGTCACCCTGACCTTTCTCGTGTCGCTGTTCATACTGGCGCCCGTCAAGGGCTTCGTGCTGATCTTCACCGGGTCTCGCTTCTTCCTGCACGGAGTCTGCCCCGTCCTCGCGTTCGTCGCGTTCTGCTTCTTCATGAGCGAGCAGAAGCTGTCGTTCTGGGACTCGCTGCTAGCGCTGATACCCGTCATCATCTATGCCGCGCTCTATTACATCATGGTGGCCGTCATCGGAGAGGCGAACGGCGGCTGGGAGGACTTCTACGGCTTCCTCACGCGGATACCGTCGTGGATATCGATCTCGCTGCTCATCCCGGTAACGCTGGGCATCGCAACGGTGGTGCGCGTCCTGCACAACCGCTCGTACCGCCAGCGCCGCGACAGAGAGGCGACCTACTACAGGGAGGTATTCGGGGACGCCGACATCAGAAAGGTCGTCAGCGCCCTCGCCAGGGCCCACAGCAGCTCGATGAAGATGCGTGACATCCTCATCCCCGCGCGGGTCATCTCGATCATGCTCGAGAACAACTCCGGCAACTGTACGATGGAGGAGCTGTGCGAGCTGTACCTGAAGGAGTATATGGCCTACAGCGAGGTAATGAAAATAGAGAAAATGTGGATCTGACCGGATACTGGAGTGAGTGGCCAACAGTGATTTCAACCCCGTTAAGACGGGTCGGTTTCGGTGTCAGTCTCCGGTCATTCCAAAAGAAAAACAGACGCTGACTGTCTGCTGTGATTTCTCAATTTTCGATTATTCTTTTATCTGAACACGGAGCCGTACTGTTTTGATTAAACACAGATCAACCGTTTTTGTTTTCCTGTCGGCGGTGCTTTTCGCGACGGGAGGACTGTTTTTCAAAAAGATAAGCTGGAACGCGCTGGCGATCAGCAGCGCG
>CADCPG010000029.1 GCA_902803255.1 uncultured Ruminococcus sp.
AAGAAGGCCGCGAGCGCCGCGAATACCATATGCGCGATATCGCGGAAGCTGATGAAGCGCTCGCCTCCGAAATGGTAGGTCTTTTCGGGAGTCAGGCCTTTTTTGCGGCTGTAAGAGAACGAATAGTCTGTCTTCGTGTTGAATCCCGAACCGGAAAAGCTGTTAAGAGCTCTCCTGGCTTTGCAGATAAACGGGACGGTCGCGTACTTTTTCATCATTTCAAACCTGCCTTTTTCAGATTTCCGTTGACCTTCGCGGCGAGCGCGCCGGAGGTCTCGGATAACGGAGTTCCGTCGGCGGCGCACTTCCGCACCGCGAGATACGTGGCCTCGTCGAGGCCGGCGCAAGACCCGCCGAGGAAATATGAGAAGTCGTAATAGACGGGCTCCGCGAGGAGCTCCCTGAGAGTATAATACGAATCGTTGTCGCGCAGATAAACTCCGCAGCACATGTTGGCGAATTCGTCGCCCATCCAGATGCCGCTGGCGGCCCGCAGAGACGAGAGTATGATGCCGGTGAGGTCGAACCTCGCGTTGTTGGACGGAACGCACAGGGCGGCTCCTCCGGGGCCCGCAGGGGCATATACCGAAGGATCGGACAGATACGGGAGCGGCAGGATGCCGTACGGCACTTTACCGGTCGCAAGTCCACCCGTTATATCGGATACTTTGCCTATGTAGAACAGGACTTTTCCCTCCTCGAAGAGGGCGAAGTTCCCGCCGGCCTCGCGCGAGCTCCCTTCGCACAGAGAGGAAAGGGAGATTATCGTCGATGAGAGCTCCCCGTCCGCATAGAATTCGGTGAGAGCGGGATACGCGCCGTTTCCGCCGGACACGAAGTCGAGGCCCGAGCGTATCAGCGCGATGTCCCCGGTGAATTCGAAGGCGTTCGCGGCATCTCCGGCGTCGACAGCCAGCGCGAAGGCCTCACCGTCAGCCGACGAGAGCGTCTCTTTCGCGAATCCGGTGAAATAATCAAAGGTGAACTTTTGACCCAGCGCCGCGGAGTAGAGCCCGGCGCTTCCTTTTTCCCCGGCGATATCCCGGCTGAAGTAGAGCGCCGGCCTCGACGAATAACCGACCGTCGCGCCCGAGATGTCGAAGAAGTTGACGGCCCGGTACATGCCCGCCCCCTCGGGGCCGTCGGTCATAACGGTGTAGAAGGGGAGTTTCCGGAGGTCGGTGAGCATCCCGGATACAGCGAGGCGTCCGGCGTGCTCCGGCAGGAGCAGCATTATGTCGGCGAAATAGGTGTCGTCGGAGCCGCCCGCCTTCACAGATGCGGCAAGAGCGGCGTCGAATCCTTCGTCCGGCACCCTGCGGGTGAATATGCTGCAGCCGTATTTTTTCTCTATCATCCCGTTCCGCTTGCCGTAAATGTCGCAGAACGGGTCGTTCTCGTTCCCGAGCAGTGTGTCTTCGGCCGACTCGGGCATCGCGGCGATCACCGCGGCGTTTCTGATATCAGCTGAATACAGGGCGTCGAGTGCCGCCTCGGCGGACTCGGTGCGCGGGGCGAGCGGTTCCGCGATCCTGTCTGCCGGGACGCTGCCGCCCTCGGGAACCGGGAGAGTGCCGGACGGAGCGGAAGTCCCGGAGGAAGCCGCGGGCTTCGTCTCCTCGACGTATTCGACTAGTATGTATCCGCACCCGCCCGCGAGGCAGAGGGACGCTGTCAGCAGGAGCGCGGCTATGTGTTTCGGTCTCATTGAGGGCTTTGTGCGGTCCGTGTCACTTTTCGATGGTAACGATGAACCCGCTGAAGTTGTCGCCCGACACCGAATAGCTGCTGTCGGCCGGTACCTTTATCACGGTGGTCGAGTCCGCCGGAGCGGCCTTCACGTAGTATATCTCGTAGTTCTTCCCGTTATCGGCTGCGAAGTTCAGGTGCGTCCGGTCGAACGGGTAGTCATTCGCGAGAAGCGAAAGATACTCTTCGAGACACAGGTTGTTCTTCACCATGTAGTAGGCGTGCGGGAATCCGACGTACCTGTAGTGGAACCTGTCTATCTTCATGCCCGTTATCTCGTCTTTGTCGGCGGGGTAACGGTCGATGAATCCGTATTTGTAGGCGTTCTTCGTCAGCCAGGACAGCGCGATGCCGCAGTTCGGGTTGGCGGCGCTGTCGAATTCGTAGCTCGAGCCGTTTTCGAAGATGTTGAGGTTGACAGAGAGCCCGGTGTTGTGGTCGGAGAATCCGGCCGGGGCGGCGTTCTGGTACTTTCCGGCGAGCTCGGCCTGTGTCTGGCGGCTGCGGTAGCCAGAGTTGGTCCCGACGTGCAGGCGGTTGATGCCGGTCTCACGGTAGAAGTCGTCGCACATGTCGTTGAGGTGAACGAGCGCGACGGCGTCGAGCAGGCAGAGTTTGACGTCGCCTATCTGGTACGAATAGACGGTGTTGCCTGAGGCGTCCTTGAAGGGAGTGCGGTTGTCGTACATCTCGAGGATGCTGGCCGACGATTCGGGGAAGATGTATTCGTTGTTCAGCCCGACGAGGATCAGCGTCCCGGTGTGGATGTCGGATCTGGATTTCACGACCGACGTGTATCCTCCAGGCCCGGGAGATGTCTGGACTCCGGTGTTCTGCTCGCTTCCCGACGGTATCGCGCCGGCGATGTGCCCGCGCGGTGTGATCCTGGCGCCGCCGGGTCCCTCGGCTGCGAAGGTGTTGAGCGCCCACGGCAGGTCGGCCGACGATGTGAGCACCAGTCTTATGTAGCTCGCCTTGGCGCCTCCGACGTCGAATACGGTCGAGGCGCTGTCAGACGGCCGGCCGGTGAAATCTCCCGCGGCGGTCCAGGTCTCGCTGTCCGACGATATCTGGACGACCGCGCTCCTTATGTAGTAATCGCTGTGGTACGACAGCACCGATATCTTCGAGATCTCGGTCTCGCTGCCGAGGTCGAGCAGGAAGTAGGATCCCACCGACTGGTCGGCGGGGGAGAGCATATAGGTGATGTCGCTGCCGTCGCATGCGAGAGACGCCGGATGTTCGGCGGGGTCCTCGAGCCGGGCGGCGGAGGTGGCGGCGCCGCTGCCGGATGGGCCTCTCTCATCGCCTGTCTTCCGGTTCTTTATCATGTCGCTTATGATGAAGACGAGCGCTATGATCAGTATTATGATAAGAACGGCGAGGATGGCCAGCAGTACCGTCTGGCGGTTCTTTCTGCGCCTTCTCCTGGCGCCGTACGAGTTTCCGGATGCCTGAAAATCCCAAGATCCCGAATTGCTGCCCATATCTTTCCTCCGTCCTTTATGTTTTCTCTTCTTTTAAATCACTGTTTTCCGCTCATGCGGAAAAGTCGCGCGGGGCGGGCCCGCCCGCCTGTGCTGCGGCCGCTTCTCCCGCGGACTCTCCGCGCGGCTTTTCGTTCCGCCGTCCGTCCGGACGGCGGAAAAACTGCTTTAATGTGCCCGGAAGGACTTATTTCGCGTCCTTGATCGACCAGTCCATGCGGCCCTGCTTGTCGAGGCCGATGTATTTGACCATGACCTGCGAACCGACGGCGATGCCGGCTTCCTCGACGCGGTTGATCCGGCGGTTGCAGATGCGCGAGATGTGCACCATGCCCTCCTTGCCGGGGGCGTACTCGACGAAGCACCCGACGTCCTCGTTCTGCTTGGTCTTGCTGGGGAGGATCTTGACGACCGTCGCCTGGTAGACCGAACCGACCTCAGGCTCGAAGCAGATGGCGTCGATGGCGGCCTTCGCGATGTCCGCCGACTCCTTGTTGAGAGCGGCGATGTATACGGTGCCGTCGTCCTCGATGTCGATCTTGGCGCCCGAATCGGCGGTGATCTTCTGGATGACGCTTCCGCCCTTGCCTATGACTTCGCGGATCTTGTCGGGATCGATGTGGAGCGTGGTCATCTTGGGAGCGTAGGGAGATACTTCCTTGCGCGGCTCGGCGATGGCCTTGAGTATGACGTTGTCGATTATGTAGTCGCGGGCGACGTGAGTCGTCTCGAGAGCTCTGCGGATGATGTCGGGGGTGAGACCGTCGATCTTGAGGTCCATCTGGATGGCGGTGATGCCCTTGTGGGTTCCGGCCACCTTGAAGTCCATGTCGCCGTAGAAGTCCTCGACGCCCTGGATGTCGATCATGGTGTCCCAGCTTCCGTCCTCATCGGTGATGAGTCCGCAGGAGATGCCGGCGACGGGAGCCTTGATCGGAACGCCGGCGTCCATCAGGGCGAGGGTCGAACCGCAGATCGAGGCCTGCGAGGTCGAGCCGTTGGAAGAGAGGATCTCGGACACGAGTCTGATCGCGTAGGGGAATTCCTCCTCGGACGGGAGGACCGGAACGAGGGCGCGCTCGGCGAGGGCGCCGTGACCGATCTCGCGTCTGCCCGGGCTGCGGAGCTGCTTGGCTTCGCCGGTGGAGTAGCCGGGCATGTTGTAGTGATGCATGTAGCGCTTCGAATCCTCGCTGTCGATGCCGTCGAGAGTCTGGGCCTCGGCGAGCGTGCCGAGGGTGGCGCAGGTGAGAGCCTGGGTCTGGCCTCTGGTGAAGAGACCGGTGCCGTGCACTCTCGGGAGCACTCCGACTTCGGCGGCGAGCGGACGCATCTCGTTCATCGCTCTGCCGTCGACGCGCTTCTTGTCCTTGAGCAGCCAGCGGCGGACGACTGTCTTCTGGAGCTTGTATTCAAGCTCGGCCCACTGGTCCATGATCCCGGGGTATTCCTCGGAGAACTTCTCCTCGACGGCCTGCTTGATCGGGAGCATCCTCGCGTCTCTCACCGTCTTGTCGTCGGTGTCGAGGGCGAACATGAGGTCATTCTCGCAGAAGGCGAAGACCTTGTCGAACATATCGTGGTCGAGATCGCCCGACTTGAACTCGAATTTGGGCTTGCCGATCTCGTCGGTGATGGCGTTCACGAAGACGAGCAGGTCCTTTATCTCGCGGTGGGCGAGCATGATGGCATCGAACATGTCATCGTCGGAGACTTCGTTGGCTCCGGCTTCGATCATGACCACCTTCTCGGCCGAGGCCGCGACGGTCAGGTCGAGGTCGGACTTCGCCGATTCCTCTTCGGTGGGGTTGAGTATGAATTTTCCGTCGATCATGCCGACCTTGATGCTCGCGACCGGCCCGTTCCACGGAATGTCGGAGATCGAGATGGCGATCGACGCGCCGAGCATCGCGGCCACTTCGGGCGCGCAGGCGGGGTCGTAGGACATGACGGTCAGGACGATGGCGACGTCGTTGCGAAGGTCCTTGGGGAAGAGAGGCCTTATCGGTCTGTCGATGACTCTCGAGGAGAGGATGGCCTTCTCGGAGGGCTTGCCCTCTCTCTTGAAGTATCCGCCCGGGATCTTGCCCGAGGCGTACATCTTTTCGTCGAAATCGACCGAGAGCGGGAAGTAGTCGACGCCCTCGCGGGGCTCCTTGGAGGCGGTGACGGTGCAGAGGACCGCGGTGTCGCCGTATCTCACGAGGCAGGCTCCGTTGGCGAGTCCGGCCATCTTGCCGGTCTCGACCGAAAGGGGACGTCCGGCGAAGGTGTAGTTGAATACTCTCGCCTCGGGGAATGTCATGGGTTTGCTTTTTACTTCGTACATAATGTACCTCCATGTGGATTTTTTATCATGATCCTTCCGCGGAGGTTTAGCACTTAACGGCGTGCCGCTGCTCCGAGCGGCGCAGCGTTAAATGCTGATCCCCGGCGGAAAGGATTATTAAAAAGTACGGGGCGGGAGAAGCGCGCGCCTCTCCCGCCCGGCTGCTGCACCCGTTCTCTTTTTCAGAAGATACTTCCGGGACCGTACGGGACGGCCGTCCGGATGATCACTTTCTGATGTCGAGTCTCGCGATGATCGAACGGTAGCGTTCGATATCGACGTTCATCAGGTACTTCAGCAGATTTCTCCTGCGTCCGACCATCTTGAGAAGACCGCGGCGGCTGTGATTGTCGTTCGGATTCTCCTTGAGATGCTCGTTGAGGGAATTGATCCTGCGGGTCAGGATCGCGATCTGGACTTCGGGCGAGCCCGTGTCGCCTTCGGCGAGCGCGTACTCGGCGATGATCGCCTGCTTTTCTTCCTTTGTCATGTCTTTCTCACCTCATGATAGGGATTCTCCGCTGACTCAGCTTCCGGCGGGTGAGAGCCTTTCGGCCTTGTATCCGGAGACCGGGACAGCGCAGTTGTTATATTATACCATATTATCCGGAAATTGTAAATATATTTTTTACATTCCGTTACAGCGGATCCCGGACCCGCGTCCGGGGGCTTTACACTGTTGCGGACTTACCCCTGCTGCCCGGCGAGTTTCGAGATGATCTCTCCGAGCTCGCGGTCGAAGTTCGACGAATACTTCTTGTACAGCGTGGTCCAGTTCGTCGACTGGTTGGTCACCTGCGTCCGGAAGAGGACGAAGGGGTTGGTGGAGAAGCTGTTCCCGAACATGTATCCGAAATCGAAAACGACGTCGGCTCTGATGATGTCGTAGACCTGGGACGCGCTGTCGTCGCTCGAGTAGCGGTATTTCAGCATGGTCTCGAAGTAGAGCGGGGCGATGCCGCGGTAGGCGTAGGAGCCGAACGCCTCAATGACGTCTGTCGCGGCGTCGTAGGTCAGGACGCCCGCCGGCACGCACCACGATTCGTGGGTGTTCGACATATAGGTCGAATACTCCTTCTGGTCGGCGTTGAGCATCGGGACCGGCATGACGCCGAAGTCGAAGTCGAGCTTCTGGTCGACTATCGCGATCGGGGTCACGTAGAACATCGCCTGATGGTTCTTGAACATGTCGTACATCTTGGTGTCGACACCATAGACGTCGTCGGTCTTGTAGACGAGGTCAACGATCTCCTCGAGGGTGTTCTGAACCTTCTCGTTGCCCAGCTGCATCACGACGCTGCCGTCGGGGTCCTTGCCGACGATCCGCAGGCCGGCGCCGTAGAAGAGCGAGTCGAGGCGGGGGGCGTCGACCACCGCGAGCCCGAAGATGTCGCCGTAGCTCTTCTTGCTGTCGCCGTTGGCCTCCTCGTATGTCCCGGCGATGAGCTCCCTCAGTTTACCGAAGGTCCATTCGCGCGAGATGACGGTCTTATAGAGGTCCTGGTCGGCGATGCTGTGGCGCGACGTCAGCGATTTGTCGAACATGACGCAGGCCATGTTTCTGATCGAGCCGTAGTCGGAGTTGTTGACAGCGAAGAAGATCCTGCCGTCCACCGACACGGTGTCGGTGAATCCGGTCGCGTACCACGGGTTCGAGAAATCGAGGTGCGGGGCGTTCGCGAGGTTCGCGAGAAGGCCGTTCGTCGCCATGACGGGAGGGTTGAGGTTGTACGCGATGACGACGTCGTAGTCGCCCGAGCCGTTCTTCACGGCGGCGTCGACCTTGCCTATGAAGGCCTCACGCTCGTTCCAGCTGCCCGGCTCCATTATGAAGTTTAGCTTGATGCCGAGCCTGTCCTCGACCGTCGTCATGCGTGTGAAGAGCTCGTTCTTCAGGGCGTCGCCCGAGAGGGCGGCGTCGGGATCGACGTAAAACTGTTTTGCCTGGCCGGAGCAGGCGAGCAGGTTGACGGTTATTCCGCCGTAGTCGGATGAATCGGGGATCTTGTCCTTGAGATATCCGTCGGCGTCGTAGAGCGACTCGGTCTCGGGGACAGTGGTGACTTCGGGAGACGTTCCGTCGCCGGTATTCGTCTGATCGTCACCGGCCCC
>CADCPG010000030.1 GCA_902803255.1 uncultured Ruminococcus sp.
CTGAGCCCTGCAGGAGAGTGGAACTGCGGATCGGCTCTCTCGCCGCGGCAAACAAGTTCAACAAACCCTGGGCGATATCGAACGGGAAGCTCTATATATGCCTGCAGGGTGGGACCGGAGATCTTGCCGCCGTCGATCTGAACAGCCCTGATGCTGACGTCACCGTCATCCCGGGCTTTTTCGGACAGTGACCTGCGATATTCGGGATATCCCGGTTTTTGAGGGCTTTTGTCTTGAAATCGGCGCAAGAAAATGTTATAATAACATTTGCAAAACAGAGATTCCGGCAAAGACAGAATGATCCCGCGGCGGATCAGCGCCGGCCGCGGGCCGACGGCGGTCCGGATCCGGCCGGACGGATGATTAAGAAAGCGAGGCAATGACCATGAGACCACGTAAAATCGCTCTTTTCCCGCTGCTGACCTGCGTCATACTGGCGCTGTGCACGGTGTTCGCGTCGTGCGACCTGATCGAAAAGAAGCCCGTTTATCCGGCGGAGGCCGGAGAGAGGGCTCTCGCTTTCGAAAAGGAGGTCGGGGGGACCTGGACGGCAGACGACGGATCGTTCGTCGATTTCGGAGTCTTTGACGGGACGCCGCGCGCTTCTTTCGGCGTGTGGGATTCCGACGGTGAATTCCCGGCCGGAGAGATCATGGACGCCGAAAAGAAGTCTGAAGGCAGCTACGTCCTCACGCTGCGTATGATGGACTCGGACGACGACACAAAATACGACTGCTCGTTCGCCGACAGGCAGATGACTCTCACGACAGGCGGCATCAGCAAGGTGTACAGATTCGATCCCTCGAGGCAGCGCGGAAATGCCGGATACCCGAAGGCGGTCGCTCCGGCAGATTTCGCGAACGAGTTCCTAGGCACCTGGACCTCGTCAGACGACAATTTCGTAGATTTTGACGTCGAGGAGGCAGAAGGCGGAAAGAAGATCCCCTGCGTCATGTTCGCGACCTGGAACTCCGGCGGGGATTTCCCCGCGGGAGAGATCACCGAAGTTTCGATGACATCGGCAGACAGGTACGAATTCACCGTTAAGATGGCGTCGGACGGCTCGAACGTGAAATACGCGCTCGTTCCCGACAATTCTGGCTCGCTCACGGTGTACTTTGCCGACGGAAGCTCCGAGAAATTCACCTACGACGGAACGAGGCAGTATCCTGTCGAATACACCGACATCACGAACGCCGAGGCGCTGAAGATCTTCGGCGACCTCAGGCTCGAATGCAAGGCCGGAAAAGACCTCCTGTTCATGGAGGAGCGCGAAGGCAGGCTCGTTATAGTCGCAGGCGGGAAGAGAACGCCCGCGTACAAGCGTGAAGCCATCGAAGTGAAGAAGATAGTGCGCGAGACGAACGCGAGGACCGACCGCTACACCGTCACGGCGAGCGACGGCCAGCTCACTAAGGATCTGACCTTCGAATTCGTACAGGCCGGAGAGATCCTCGAGATCTCTGACGGCAACGAGACTGTCGATTACAGACTTCCGACCGCCGACGAGCTGAAGGAGATGGCCCACGAGAGGGCGCTGGCCTTCGTGAACAGATTCAAGGGAACATGGACGGCTGACGACGGCCGGTTCATCGATATCGAGGCAGAGGAACTCGTGCCCACCTGTCTCATGGGGATCTGGAGCGGCGAATTCGCCAATCTTCAGAGCGAGATCGTCGATGCCGTCGAGAACGAGGCCGACGTATATACGCTGTACCTCAAGGGCGGCGATCCCGACAAACCGATCGAGTACACGGTAAAGTCCGAGGGCGGAAGCCTCAGAGTGACTTATCCCTCGGAGACCGTCGTATACACATATTACGGGACAAAACAGTTTCCGCAGGAGTTCACCCCCGTCAGCAACGCGAGGGCGCTCGCCGTATTCGGCGGCCCGTATACCGGATACCGGGACGAGAACAAAGTCCTTTATATGACCGAATCGGAGGGGAACCTCTTCCTCGTGACCGGTAACTGGTCAGATCCCGAACAGCAGCGCGATCACGATCAGGTCTTCTCGCTCGTCAGCGACGACAGCTCGCGCGTCGGACGTTATCTCGCCGACGTCAGGGTGTTCACAGAGGACGGTTACGCGATGCGCAAGTACGTGTTCGAGTTCGCACAGGCGGGATACGTGCTCGAAGTCGACTTCGGCGACGGACATCCGGAGGCATACAGGGAATACACCCCCGCCGTGGTAGCCGGACAGGCGGCCGAGAGGGCGCTGGCGTTTGCGAACGCCCACAGCGGACAGTGGACCGCCCCCGACACCGAATTCATACATGTCGGAGTCACCGACGGCATCCCCGGAGCCATGATAGCGATCATGAACGCCGGAGGCCCCTTCCCGGCGGCGACCATCACCGACGCGAAAAAGACCGGCGGGAGCGACGGCACCGAGATCTGGGATGTCGAGATAACCGAGGCAACCGGGCGGAGGACGACCTGGAAATGCGTCTTCCGCACCTATTCGGACGGGCTGAAGACGCTCACCACCGCTGTGGCCGACGGCACCGACCGCACATATGTCTACTATCCCGACATCCAGTATCCGTCCGAGGTAAACTACACGTCGACCGATACGCTGATCCTCGACCTCGGGAGAGAGACATACTGGTTCGACTACGCTCACAACACCTACCTCACCCCGGGCTCCGACGGCAGGGGAACGATGTGCCTGAGACTCGGCTCCGCCGGAGGGACCGCGGAACGGCTCGCGTATCCCGCGTTCGTCGTGAAGACCGACGCCGGGCCCTACTCGATATACACCGTCATCTGCACGATCGACGGCAGCGGACATATCATCTACATCCGCAGGACGGTAGGCGGCAACACGCTCATGCTCTTCGAGGACGATCCCGGGGCGGGATTCTCCACCTACACGCTCGGAAGAGGATAAAGACCGGCCCTGACGCCTGTACCGGAGGAAAAAAACACCGATTTTCCGGACAAAAATCCGAAAGATGCGCTTTTGTCCATGAATCGTTAACATTCTTTTGATATAATATTCAGGTGTTCCGGAAATGACCGGGCACATCCAAAAACCGGAAAAGGCAGGGAATGCGCAAATGGCATTCAAAAGAGCTCTCTGGACAAGCGGATATGAATACAGGGCGAGGTGCCCCTACTGCGGGAACGGTATATCCTACACCGACCGCCAGCTCGACTTCAGACCCTGGTATCCCAACGGATTCGTATACTGCGGCGTCTGCAGAAAGCCGCTCCGCCACAGCGAGATCTTCGCGGTCGACGAAAGCGGGACTCCTGTATACTCTACGGTCGCGGAAGCCGAGGCGGCACTGACCTCGGGGTACTATAAGTCGCTCGGATACAATGCCGGACAGCAGGGACAGGGGGGGACTGCGGCCTCACCCTCGCCCGAACGAGCGGCCGGAGGCAGCGAAGGAGAAGGGGGCAGTGCGGCCTCCGGAGGATTCGCCTTCTGCCCCGACTGCGGAAATAAATACAAGGTCGGCGAGGCCTCTTTCTGCGCGCGCTGCGGAAGAAGACTCGCGGACGGTACAAAAATGCAATAGAATGACTCTCTGTCCCGCGGCAAAGCCGCGGGACGGATTCGTTTCGCCAGAGGAAGGAGACCGGCCGTCATGGACAAAAAGGAAAGAATAGAGAGATTCGAACATCTGCGCCTCGGACTCTTCATGCACTTCGGACTTTATTCCGCTGCCGGAGAGGGCGAGTGGGCGTGGCACAACCTGCCCGGGGTCCGGAAGATCTACGGCAGCCTGAAGGAGCATTTCGACCCCGAAAAGCTCGATTTCACCGATATACTCTCGAAGGCACGCGAGGCCGGCATGCGCTACGCCGTACTTACGGCCAGGCATCACGACGGCTTCTCGCTCTACGACACCCGCGGCCTTTCCGACTACGACGTCATGCACACGCCGTACGGACGTGACATAGTGCGTCTCTTTGCCGACGCCTGCCGCGAATGCGGTATGATGCCGTTCTTCTACCATACCATGCACGACTGGCAGCACCCGCTCATGCAGTCTGACTTCGATGCCTATCTCGACTACCACAGGAAGTCGGTAGAGCTGCTGTGCACACGCTACGGCGAGGTCGGCGGCTTCTGGTTCGACGGCTGCTGGTCGTCGAAGACGGCCGACTGGAAGCTCGACGAACTTTACTCGATGATAAGAAGATACCAGCCCGACGCGATGATCATCAACAACACCGGGCTCGAGGCCCGCGGAGTCGTGAGCCATCCCGACATCGACGCCGTCACATACGAGCAGGGACATACCGAAGAGCGCGCGGCCTCCGCGGGGGAGAAGCTCCCCGCCGCCGAGGCCTGCGTCACTCTCGCCCACCACTGGGGCTACGCGAAGCGGGACATCGACTTCCGCTCCCCCCGGAGCATCATCTCGGAGCTCGCCTCCTGCAGAGGGAAGGGGATAAACTACCTCCTCAACGTCGGACCGCGCGGCGACGGGAGCCTCCGGCCGTTTGACGCCGGCATGCTCGAGGCACTGTCGGTCTGGACCGACCAGGTCCGCGACATCTTCTATGACGCGGAGCGCTCGGATATCGACGCCGGCGGACGCAACTTCGCGCTTGAGTACGGCGGGAGGACATATCTGTTCGTTTTCGGCTTTTGCGGCCCCGAATCTGAGCACAGCGCGTCGCTCACAGGCTCGGGGAGGATATCGCTCCGCGGCGTGGGGAGGTCCGTCAAGAGCGTCAGATGGCGCGACAACGGACGCGAGCTCCATTTTTCACAGGACGGAGACTGCTTGACCGTCGACGCTTCCGGCTTCGAATACGGACGCAACCTCATAGTGAGGGTCGCCGAGATCACATACGCCGTGTGAGACGGGCCGGCTTTTCCTCTTCCGCGCCGAATTAACTTGCATTAATGACGGTTGTATGATAAAATATATCTGTTATTCTTTCTGCGGCAGATAAGTGCTCGAACTGCCGGCCTGCACATCAAGGAGAACGCATGGGACTTTTGAAAATACTCGACCCGATCCGCGGATCGGACATCCTGTCAGTCGGCATAAAGCTCGTCCTTGCCATGCTGACAGGAGGCTTCATCGGCCTCGAGAGACGCCGCAAGCGCCGTCCCGCCGGCTTCCGCACGCATATCCTCGTCTGTATGGGGGCGGCGCTGGCCGTCGCGGTGAACTTTTACCTGGCCGACCTTTACGAAGGCTATTCAAAGCTCGACGCCGCGAGGCTCGGCGCGCAGGTCATAAACGGCATAGGCTTCCTCGGCGCCGGTTCGATCATCATCACCGGCAGACAGCAGGTCAAGGGGCTGACTACCGCGGCGGGACTCTGGGCGTCGGCCTGCATGGGGCTCTCGATCGGCGCCGGATACTACGAGTGCGCGCTGCTCGCATGTGTCTTCATATACCTTACGATCACCGTCTTCAACAACCTCGAGAAGGTGCTCACCTCGCGCTCGCGCAATATGAACATAGCCGTCATCACGACCGACACCGAGGTGCTGCGCAAGGTCAAGGACAAGCTCGCCGGGATCGGATGCGACATCTACGACATTGAGATCACCAATATCAAGAACCTCGCAAACGAAACGCCGAACGCCGTCATCGAGATGCACCTCTCGGAGAGGCGGCAGCACAGCGGCATCATAGCCGAAGTGGCCGTCATCGACGGCGTCATCTCGGTCGAGGAACCCGAATAAGGAGGCCGCCGCATCATGACATATTCCGAATTCATGGAGATACTGCGCGGCGTTGGCCTCCCCGGGATCATCTCGAGGCTCGTGTGCGCCGTGCTCTGCGGAGGTCTCATCGGTATCGAACGCGAGACCAAGCGCCGCTCCGCCGGCTTCAGGACCCACACGCTGATCTGCATCGGGGCTTCGCTCACGACCCTGATCAGCAAGTATATGGTCGAATATATGGAACTGCCGACCGATCCCGCCAGGCTCGGCGCGCAGGTGATCGCAGGCATGTCCTTCATAGGAGCCGGGGCGATCATAGTCACGTCGCGCCGCCAGGTCAAGGGCTTAACGACGGCGGCCGGACTCTGGACCGCCGCCATCATAGGGCTTGCCATCGGCGTTGGCTACTACGAGGTGGCGCTGATCGCCGTCGCGCTCGTGCTCATTGCCGAGATCTTCCTCTCGAAACTCGAGTACGCCATCATCTCGAACGCGAGGCTGATGAACGTGCATATCGAATTCCGCGAGGCGGCAGAGATAAACACAATCGTCGGCGTCCTCATCTCGAAGAACATCGAGGTGACCGACATCGAATACACGAGGGCGGCCTCGGCCAACGGGGCGGTGCCCAACGCGATACTGTCGCTGAGATTCAGGAAGAAGACGGCTCACGAGAACGTTCTTCAGATCCTGAACGAGCTTCCCGAGATAATCTCGGTCGAGGAACTCTGATCCGGAGGCGGCCGGATGAAGATCACCCTGTTCTCCGATCTCCACTGCGGCGAATCGGAACTCACCTGCGGCGACCGCACTCCGGCGCTGTCGCTTGATAAGCTGCGCGGGATACTTTCGTCCTGCGTGCGCGACGGGACAGACCTTGTCATCTGTCTCGGCGACTTCACCGACGGAAAATCTGCCGGGGAGGCGGAAAAATACCTCTCGCTCGCCGCGGAGGAAGTGAAAAGATCGGGTATCGAATTCCTCTGCCTGCCCGGCAACCACGACCTTTACTGCATGTCCGACGCCGAATTCTTCCGGATCTCGGGCTTTTCGCGTCCGCCATTCTCGAGAAAGGCCGGCGGAGGGTTGCTCATATTCCTCGACGCATGCTATTCCTCGCCCGTCGGGGACGCGCCGCCCGCGAGATACTTCTCGGGCGGACAGACGGCCGACTGGCGCGACAGCTGGCTCCCGCGGGAGAGCATCGACGCCCTGGGCGCCGAGCTGTCGAAGAGGACCCCGGGGTCGCACGACGCCGTCGTGCTCACGCATCAGGCCGTCGATCCGGGGATCGAACCGAGGCATATCATAAGAAACGCCCCGCAGATCAGGGAGGTCCTGGAACGTTACGCCGACAGGGTGAGGTGCGTCGTGAGCGGGCACTATCACAAAGGCGGAAGGGGCAGCACCGGCGGCGTCGGCTACATCACGCTTCCCGCCGTCTGCACCGGCACCGCGGTACAGCCCGGGGCCGTGCTCCGGATCTGCATCTGAAACTTGAACGACTTCGAAAAGAGGTAGAAATGCGATGGCGCTTTTTGAAGTGACCGAAAACGATAAGAGGGTCTGGCGTGAGGAGCTCGCTGATTTTCTCCCCGACCGCATCTTCGATATACACACCCACGTATATCTGAAGAACATGAAGCCCGCTCCGAAGCCGGGCGCGGTGAAGCGCACCGTGTCCTGGCCGGGGAAGGTCGCGGCCGATGATTCGATCGAGGACCTCATCGAGACATACAGGCTAATGTTCCCGGGCAAGAAGGTCGAGGCCATGATATTCGGCTCGACGGGCGACCTCGGCGCCATGAACAGATACATCGTCGAGTGCATGAAGAAGTCAGGCTTTCCCGGCCTCTACTTCAGCCATCCTGACGAACCGGGAGAGACTGTGGAGAGAAATATCAGGGCCGGAGGCTTTCTCGGAACGAAGTCCTACCTTTCTCTCGCCCCGTCGTATCTTCCCGGACGGGAGATCCGCATCTTCGACTTTTTCCCGCACGCGCAGCTTAAAGTGCTCGACCGCATGGGGGCGATAGTCATGCTGCACATCCCGCGCGACGGCAGGCTCCGCGACCCGGTGAACGTGGCTCAGATGATAGAGATCAGGGAGAGATATCCGAACATCAGGCTGATAATAGCTCATATAGGCAGGGCGTACAACAGGCTTGACGTCGGCGACGCCTTCGACGTGATCGACAGGGCGGGCTGCGGCATGACATACGATTTCACCGCCAACTGCTGCGAATACGCCATAACCGAGTGCATAAGGCACGCGGGACCGAAGAATCTCCTGTTCGGCACCGACATGCCTATCCTGCGCATGAGATGCCGCAGGATAGAGGAGAACGGGACTTATGTCAACCTCGTTCCGCCCGGACTCTACGGCGACATATCCGACGACCCGCATCTGCGCGAGGTCGCGCCCGAAGAGAGCGAAAAGATAACCTTTTTCGCATACGAGGAGCTGCTCGCGCTCAAGCGCGCGGCGGCTGCACTCGGGCTTTCCCGGGATGACATATACGACATAATGTGCGGAAACGCGCTGCGCATGATCGACGGCGCGAGAGATTCGATCTACGGCTGATGCATTCCCCGGCCGGCCGGAAACGGCACACGGCAACAAAACTCATACGGAAAGAGATGGTCATATCATGAAAAAAGTCGGAATCGTAATGGGCAGCGCCAGCGACCTTCCCGTCGTCGGAAAGGCCGCTGACAGGCTGCGCGAACTCGGTATACCCTTCGAGAGCCATATCCTCTCGGCTCACAGAACTCCTCTGGAAGCCGCCGAATTCGCGCGCGGAGCGAGGGAGGCGGGCTTCGGTGTCCTCATCGCGGCCGCCGGGATGGCGGCCCACCTTGCCGGCGCTCTTGCGGCGCAGACCACTCTCCCCGTTATAGGCATACCCTGCGGATCGGGAAAACTGGGCGGTATTGACGCTCTTTTGTCGACTGTCATGATGCCGTCCGGAATACCGGTGGCGACCGTGGCGATAGACGGAGCAGCCAATGCCGCCTTTCTCGCGGCCGAGATCCTGGCCGTCGAAGACGCCGAGCTGGCGGAAAAACTGCGCCGGATGCGCGAGGACGCGGCGGCCGACGTCCTGAAGAAGGACGCGGAACTCGAGCTGTGAGACCGCGAAGGGCCTGAATCAAAAATAAAAATATAAATATTTATCTCTAAGGAGACAACGGCAATGAAACTCATCTACACCGGAAAGACCAAGAACGTCTATTCGCTCGAAAACGGCAACTACCTTCTCAAATTCAAGGACGACTGCACCGGCAAGGACGGCGTCTTCGATCCGGGTGAAAACTCGATAGGACTCACTATAGACGGCGTCGGAGCCGTCAATCTCCGCATGTCGGTCTATTTCTTCGAAAAGATCAACAAGGCCGGGATCAGGACGCATTTCGTCTCGGCCGACATGAAGAACGTGACGATGGAAGTCCTCCCTGCCAAGGTCTTCGGGAACGGTCTCGAGGTCATCTGCAGGCTCAAGGCCGTCGGGAGCTTCACCCGCCGCTACGGAGAGTACGTAAAAGAGGGGAGCGATCTTCCCGCCTACGTCGAGACCACCTTCAAGAACGACGCCAAGGGCGATCCGCTCGTGACCAAGGACGGTCTTTCAGCCCTGCATGTGATGACCGGACGTCAGTACGACGAGATCAAGCGGATGACGAAGAAGATCACCGCCATCGTCGCGGACGAGATGAAGAAGCGCGGACTCGACCTCTACGACATCAAATTCGAGTTCGGATACGACGCCGACGGAAAAGTGATGCTGATCGACGAGATCGCCTCGGGCAACATGAGAGTTTACAAGGACGGAAAGTACATAGACCCGATGACCCTTTCGGAACTCTTCTTCCGCAAGTGAGCCGGGGACCGGACAGGGATCAATGGGCGGATTTTTCGGAATGGCCGCGATGCGTGACTGCATCACCGATGTATTATTCGGCACTGACTATCATTCGCATCTCGGCACCAAGCGGGCGGGCATGGCCGCGTACGACCGCGAGACAGGCCTGCAGCGCGAGATACACAGCATAGAGAACTCACCTTTCAGGACTAAGTTCGAGCATGTCGGCGAGACGATGTGCGGCACTTCCGCGATCGGATGCATCAGCGATTCCGATCCGCAGCCGCTGCTCATACGTTCCAACCTCGGCACCTACTCGATATGCGTCATAGGACGGATCAACAACGCGCAGGAGCTGGTCGACCAGTACCTTTCGTTCAGCGGCGGCCACTTCGACGCCATGACGGGCGGAAAGATCAATTCGACCGAGCTCGTGTCGTCGCTCATCGACCAGAAGAGCAGCTTCACCGACGGCATACGCTTCGCGCAGAAGGTGATCGACGGCACCGCGTCGATCCTCATCCTGTGCAGCGACGGCTCGATCATCGCTGCCCGCGACAGGTTCGGACGGCTGCCGGTGCTCATAGGGAAGGGCGAAGACTGCAGGTGCGTCACCTTCGAGTCGTTCGCCTACAAGAAGCTCGGCTGCACCGACGAGCGGGAGCTCGGCCCGGGCGAGATCGTAAGGTTCGGCGCCGATTTCATCGAGACGCTCGCGGGCCCCGGCGAGAAGATGCGCATATGCTCCTTCCTGTGGTCGTATTACGGATACCCGACCTCCACTTACGAAGGGGTGAACGTCGAGGTGATGAGGTGCCGCAACGGCGAGATCATGGCGCGCAACGAGAGGGAGGGGGACGGCATCCCCGACGTCGACTACGTCTGCGGGGTCCCCGACTCGGGCACTCCCCACGCGATCGGATACGCGAACGGCAGCCACCTGCCGTTTGCCAGACCCTACATAAAATACACCCCCAGCTGGTCGCGAAGCTTTATGCCGCTCCGCCAGGACGAGCGCAACCAGGTCGCCAAGATGAAGCAGATTCCCGTCGCCGAGCTGATCGACGGCAAGAACCTGATGTTCGTCGACGACTCGATCGTGCGCGGCACCCAGCTCCGCGAGACCGTCGATTTCCTTCAGCAGAACGGCGCGAAGGCGGTGCACATGCGCTCCGCCTGCCCGCCCATCATGTTCGGCTGCAAGTACCTCAACTTCTCGAGGGCGACAGGCGACAGCGAACTGCTCGCGCGGAGGATCATAGAGGAGCTGGAAGGCGACGAGGGCGAAAAGCACATCGACGAATACAGCGACTCGAAGACCGAGAGAGGGAAGCGCCTGCGCGCCGAGATCTGCCGCAGGATGCATTTCGACTCGCTCGAGTTCCAGTCGCTCGACGGCGTCGCCGAGGCGATAGGCATCGACAGATGCAAGCTCTGCACATACTGCTGGAACGGCGAGGAATGACACGCCGCCGCAGATGAAACAAGACCTGTAAAGGAAACATCGGAAAAATGACTGAAAACTCAAGATCCGACAGCTACGCTGCGGCCGGAGTGGATATCACCGCAGGCTACAGAGCGGTCGAACTCATGAAGAAGCATATCGCGAGGACGGTGACGAGGAGCGGCGCCGACGAGATCGGCGGCTTCGGGGGACTGTTCCCGCTCGACCTTGAGGGCATCGCGCACCCGGTGCTCGTCTCGGGCACCGACGGCGTCGGGACCAAGCTCAAGATAGCATTCGCGACGGGAGACAACTCCACCGTCGGGATCGACTGCGTCGCGATGTGCGTGAACGACATCGTCTGCTGCGGCGCGAAGCCGCTATTCTTCCTCGACTATATCGCGTGCGGGAAGAATATCCCCGAGCGGATAGCTGAGATAGTCGGCGGGGTGTGCGACGGCTGCGTCGAGGCAGGATGCGAGCTGGTCGGCGGCGAGACCGCCGAGATGCCCGGATTCTATCCTGTCGACGAATACGATCTCGCCGGTTTCTCGGTGGGGGTCGTCGACAGGGAGGCCATTATCGACAGGAGCGCCGCGGTACCGGGAGACGTTATCATAGCGCTTCCGTCGTCGGGCGTGCACTCGAACGGTTTCTCGCTCGTGCGCAGGATCTTCGGCGACGACGCCGCAAGTCTTTCCGAACGCCCCGCCGTGCTCGGCGGAAAGACGCTCGGGGAGACGCTCCTCACGCCCACGAGGATCTACGTCAAGCCGGTGCTCAAACTGCTTGAGAGCGTGAAGGTGAAGGGCATATCGCATATCACCGGCGGCGGATTCTACGAGAACATCCCGCGTTCGATCCCCGACGGCCTCACCGCGCTCATCCGCGGGAACGGTCTGCGCATCCCCCCGATATTCGGACTCATCTCCGAGCGCGGCGGGATCCCGGTGCGCGACATGTTCAACACATTCAACATGGGCGTCGGCATGACGGTCACCGTTTCCGCCTCCGACGCTGACGAAGCCTTATCGATCCTCCGCGGATGCGGCGAGGACGCGTATATCGCGGGAGAGCTCGCACAGACCGGGAAAGTGTCGGAGAACGGCGCGAAGGTGGTCATATGCTGAGCGCCGGAGGGAAGAACATCTGCGGCATAGCCGTCCTCGTATCGGGCGGAGGCACGAACCTTCAGGCGCTCATCGACGCCGAACAGAGCGGGGTGCTCCGCAGCGGCAGGATCACGGCCGTGATCTCCGACAGGCCGGGCGCCTACGCCCTGGAGAGGGCGAGAGAGGCCGGAATTCCGGGCTATACCGTCGAGCGGCCGCGAGGCGGCGAGCGGACCGCGTTCGAGGCGAGGATATCTGAGATCGTCGACGCCTCGGGAGCGGACCTGATAATACTGGCGGGGTTCCTGTCGATCCTCGGCGCGGATTTCACCGCGAAGTACAGCCGCAGGATCATCAACGTGCACCCGTCTCTCATACCGTCGTTCTGCGGCGACGGCTTTTACGGACTCAAGGTCCACGAGGCCGCGCTCGCCAGGGGAGTCAAGCTCACCGGCGCGACGGTGCATTTCGTCAACGAGATAACCGACGGCGGCGAGATAATCGCCCAGCGCGCCGTCGAAGTGAAGCCGGGAGACACCCCGGAGTCGCTGCAGCTTCGCGTCATGCGCGAAGCAGAGTGGGTGATACTCCCGCAGTCAGCAGAGAAGGTCTGCAGGGAGATCCTTGAAAAAAACAGAACATAAGGAGGTCTCTGCCAAATGGATATCTACGGAGCAAAAAAGATAGGTGAGCTGCTCTGCGGCAACACGTATCCCGGAAGAGGGATCATCGCGGGCACTTCGGCCGACGGGAAGTATGCCGTCGCTGCGTATTTCATCATGGGCCGCAGCAGGAACAGCCGCAACCGCGTCTTCGTCAAGAAGGACGGCGGGATATTCACCGAGCCTTACGACCCGTCCGCCGTCGTCGATCCGAGTCTGATCATATATGCGGCGGTAAGACAGTACGGCAGCAGGCTGATCGTCACCAACGGAGACCAGACCGACACCGTTTACGAGGGTCTTGCCTCGGGAATGAGCTTCGAGCAGGCGCTTGAGAGCCGCTCTTTTGAGCCCGACGCCCCGAACTTCACTCCCCGCATCAGCGGACTTCTCGACTTCACGGACGGAAAATACGGCTACCGGCTTAGCATACTCAAGAGCGCCGACGCCGCGGGCTCCGCATGCGTCAGATACTCGTTTGCCTACCCGTCCGTTGCCGGACTCGGGCACTTCATCCACACATATGTCGGAGACGGTTCTCCGCTTCCGAGTTTTCAGGGCGAGCCCGAGCGCATCGTGATAGACGGCGCATGTCCGAACTGCTTCGCCGAAGAGGTCTGGGACGCGCTCGACCCCGACAACCGCATATCGCTCTACGTCAGGTTCACCGACATATCCGGCGGGACGTACAGAGACAGGATAATAAACAGATTCAACTGATAAACAGCAGAAAGGAATGAAAGCAATGAAGGAATTCGAACTGAAATACGGGTGCAACCCCAATCAGAAGCCCGCCAGGATTTACATGAACGACGGGAGCGATCTGCCGATAGAGATTCTCTGCGGACGTCCGGGATATATCAATTTCCTCGACGCCTTCAATTCCTGGCAGCTGGTCAAAGAGCTGAAAGAGGCCACCGGCCTGCCTTCGGCCGCCTCCTTCAAGCACGTGTCGCCCACTTCGGCGGCGGTCGGCCTGCCTCTGCCCGAAAAGCTGAAGAAGGCTGTGTTCGAGGACGACATAGAAGGCCTCGACGACTCGCCTCTCGGCTGCGCCTACGCCAGGGCGCGCGGCACCGACAGGATGTGCTCGTTCGGCGACTGGGTCGCGCTGTCCGAGGTCTGCGACGTCACGACGGCTAAGATGATCAAGCGCGAGGTCTCCGACGGGATCATCGCCCCCGGATACGAGCCGGAGGCGCTTGAGATACTGAAGTCGAAGCGCGGCGGCAAATACAATATCGTGCGCATCGACAGGGATTACATCCCCGAGCCCGAGGAGAGAAAACAGGTCTTCGGGATCACCTTCGAGCAGGGAAGGAACAACTTCAGGATCGACGCGTCGCTCCTGCGCAATATCGTCACGGCGAATAAGGAGCTTCCGCCCGAGGCCGTCACCGACCTCATCATCTCGCTCATAACGCTCAAGTACACGCAGTCGAACTCGGTCTGCTACGCATACGGCGGCCAGGCGATAGGCGTCGGAGCCGGACAGCAGTCGAGGATCCACTGCACGAGACTTGCCGGGAGCAAGGCCGACACCTGGTTCCTGCGGCAGTCCGACAAGGTCCTGGGCCTGAAGTTCAGGGAGGGGATCGGCCGTCCCGACAGGGACAACGTGATAGACGGCTACATCAACCGCAACGAGGAGGACGTCTGCGCCGACGGCGTATGGCAGAGATACTTCGCCGAGCGCCCCGAGCCCTTCACCGACGAAGAGCAGCGCGAATACCTCGACGGCATCGACGGCGTCTCGCTCGGTTCCGACGCCTTCTTCCCGTTCAGCGACAATATCGAGCGCGCCAAGAAGAGCGGCGTCCGCTACGTCGCCGAGCCGGGCGGCTCCATCAGGGACGACGCCGTCATCTCCTGCTGCGACAGATACGGCATGGTCATGGCCTTCACCGGCATGCGCCTCTTCCACCATTGACGTACGGGAGCCGCGTAGCTCATATGAAACTTATGGTCATCGGCGGCGGCGGCCGTGAACACGCCGTGATAAAGAAACTCTCGGAAAACAGGGAAGTCGAAAAGATATACGCCCTCCCCGGCAACGGGGGGATGGAAGGACTCGCCGAGTGTGTGCCGGTTGCGGCGACCGATATCGCGTCGATCGTCTCGTTCGGCGTCTCGCACGGTATAGACTACGCGGTCGTCACGCCCGACGACCCGCTCGTGCTGGGCTGCGTCGACGCGCTGGCCGAAGCCGGCATCCCCGCTTTCGGCCCGACGGCGGCCGCCGCGCAGATCGAAGGCAGCAAGGTCTTCGCCAAGCGCATGATGAAGAAATACGGCATCCCCACGGCCGCGTTCGAGGTCTTCGATTCGGCGGATGACGCGATCGCGTACCTGCGCACCGCACCGATGCCGTCGGTCATAAAAGCCGACGGTCTGGCCCTCGGGAAGGGCGTCGTGATCGCCCGTGACTTCGAAGAGGCCGAGGCAGCCGTGAAGTCGGCGATGCTCGACAAAAAGTTCGGAAAGAGCGGCGACCGGATAGTCGTCGAGGAATTCCTCGAGGGCCCCGAGGTCTCGGTGCTCTCGTTCACCGACGGAAAGACACTGGTGCCCATGGTGTCGTCGATGGACCACAAGCGCGCCTTCGACGGCGACAGGGGGCCGAACACCGGCGGAATGGGGACCGTCGCGCCGAATCCGTTCTATACGGAGGAGATAGCCCGCGAGTGCATGGAGAAGATCTTCATGCCGACCGTCGCCGCGATGAACGCCGAGGGACGCAGATTCCGCGGCTGCCTGTATTTCGGACTTATGCTCACGAAGGACGGACCGAAGGTCATAGAGTACAACTGCCGGTTCGGAGACCCCGAGACCCAGGTCGTGCTGCCGCTGCTCGAGAGCGATCTGCTCACCGTCATGATGAAGACCACCGCGGGGACGCTGGAGCCGGATGACGTGAGATTCGGCGGCGGCGCCGCCTGCTGCGTGATCATGGCGTCGGGCGGATATCCCGGCAGCTACGAAAAGGGTTTCGAGATCAGATGCGGCGATATGCCGGAAGGCGTCGACGTCTTTTTCGCCGGTGCGAAGCGCGACGGAGCGGGCGGGAAGCTCGTCACGTCGGGCGGACGCGTCCTGGGAGTCACCGCGACGGCGGGCACTCTCCGCGAGGCGGTAGATCGCGCTTACGGCGCCGTCCCCCGCGTCACGTTCAGCGGTGCGTTCTTCCGGCGCGACATAGGAAAGAGAGCTCTCTCCGCCCCGGAAGCCGGCAAATGACGCCTGCCCCTGCCTTACGGACTGTCCGTTCGTGAAGGGAAAGCGGAGGCGCGTCCCCGCCGGGATACGCGAATGAGTGAGAGATGCCGCCCGGACTGACGGCGGAAATACTGCAAAAGGATTCAAGTGTATTGATATGGTCTACAGGATATATGTTGAAAAAAAGCAGGGACTCGACAGCGAGGCGCAGGGGCTCTGTTCGGAGCTGCGCGAATTTCTCGGGATCGGTTCGCTCCGCAGGGTCCGCGTGTTCAACAGGTACGACGTCGGCAACATAAGCGGGGAACTCTTCCGGTACGCCGTTGAGCGTGTGTTCTCGGAGCCTCAGCTCGACGACACCTACGACATGCCCGACACCGGAGACGCCTGCGTCTTCGCCACCGAATACCTGCCGGGTCAGTTCGACCAGCGTGCCGATTCGGCTGCGCAGTGCATACAGATCATCTCGATGGGCGAGCGCCCCGCCGTGAGATCTGCGAAAGTCTACGCGCTCTACGGGGACATTTCGGCGGAGGATGTCGAAAAGATCAAGAGATACGTGATAAACCCGGTCGAGGCGCGTGAGGCATCCTTCAACATACCGGAGACCCTCGAGGCCGAATACCCGCATCCGGGAGCCGTCAAGACGCTGTCCGGCTTCCGGGAGCTCGACGACCGCTCGGCTGACGCGTTCGCGAATGAATACGGTCTCGCGATGGACAGGGACGACCTGCTCTTCTGCCGCGACATGTTCAGGGAGGAGGGGCGCGACCCCACCGTCACCGAACTGCGCGTGATCGACACCTACTGGTCCGACCACTGCAGGCATACCACCTTCAACACCGTCATAGACAGCGCGAAGTTCGGCTCGGATGCCGAGAGAGAGACTTTCGAGCGCTATCTCGAAGACAAAAAGAAACTCGGCAGGGAGAAGAAGCCCGTATGCCTCATGGACATCGCGACGCAGGGCACGAGGCTTCTGCGCGCCGAGGGTAAACTGCCGAACCTCGACGAATCCGAGGAGATAAACGCCTGCACCGTCAAATTCACGCTTGACATGAAGGACGGTGAAGGCAGCGGGGAAAAGAAGGAACCCTGGCTCCTGCTCTTCAAAAACGAGACTCACAACCATCCCACCGAGATCGAGCCCTTCGGAGGTGCCGCCACATGTATCGGCGGCGCCATACGCGACCCGCTCTCGGGCAGGGCGTACGTATACGGCGCGATGCGCGTCACCGGCGCCGCCGACCCCACGGTGCCCGTCTCCGAAACGCTTCCGGGAAAGCTCCCGCAGCGCAAGATAGTCACCGGAGCCGCCGCGGGTTATTCGTCATACGGGAACCAGATAGGCCTTGCCACCGGCACCGTCGACGAGGTGTACCACCCCGGCTACGCCGCCAAGCGCATGGAGATAGGCGCCGTCATAGCGGCCGCTCCGGCGTCATCGGTGAGACGCGAGAGGCCAGCTCCGGGCGACGTCGTGATCCTCATAGGAGGAGCGACCGGACGCGACGGGATAGGCGGAGCGACCGGTTCGTCGAAGGCCCACGACAAAAAGTCGGTCGAGAC
>CADCPG010000031.1 GCA_902803255.1 uncultured Ruminococcus sp.
GTCTGTCCCGGGACGTTCGCCGACGAGTTCATCGGCCTGCTGCGCGAGGAGGAGGGCGGATGCCCCGAATACAGGACGCGCAACGGCCGCGAGATACCGGCCGACAGAGAGACGGCAAAGAGGGTCACGGACAGGCTCATACGCAGCGAAAAGAACATCACCTTCCTCGGCAGCACCGCCTTCGTGTCGGTGATGAAGCGGGGAGAACACGTCTGCGGCGGGATCTTCTCGTCGCAGTCGGGGCTGTTCGGCGTCGAATCGAAGATCACCGTCGACTGCACCGGCGACGGCTGCGCCGCCGCGGCGGCAGGGGCGGAGTATTCGGTCGGCCGCGAGAGCGACGGCGGGATCCAGCCGATGTCGCTCGAGTTCACGCTGACCGGCGTCGACGAATCGCGCGCCATCACCGCCTGGGGCGGATCCGACCCGGTGAAGATACCGTCGGGGCCATACGCGGGTATGGAATACAGGGAGCTGTGCAAAGCGAAGAACCGCGAGGGCGAACTGCCGCGGAACGTCACGATAGTGCGCCTGCACGGCGGAACGAGGCCGGGCGAGAGGTCGGTCAACGCCACGCAGACGAACGGCCGCGACCCGCTCGACCCCGAGTCGCTCACAGAGGCCGGAAGCGACCTCATCCCGCAGATCGCGGCCTGCCACGACTTCCTGCGGAAATACATACCCGGCTTTGAGAACAGCGTGATAACGAGCTCGTCCGACGCGATCGGCGTGCGCGAGTCGCGCAGGATACACGGCATCGACGCCGTCACCGACGAAGACGTCGGGACGGGCAGAGCCCGTCCCGACGCCGCCGTGCACTCGGCCTGGTTCCTCATCGACATCCACAATCCCGCGGGAGGCGGCCAGGCCGAGGGCTTCGCCCACGAGGCGAAGCCCTACGACATCCCCTACGGCGCCCTCGTGCCCGCCGGCGTGCCGGATATGCTCGTCGCCGGCCGGTGCATCTCGGGCACCCACAGGGCCCACGCCAGCTACCGCGTCATGGTCATCTGCATGGCCACCGGAGAGGCCGCCGGCGCCGCGGCCGCGCTCTGCGCGGCATCCGGCCGTCAGCCGTCCGAACTGCCCCCCGAAGAGCTCCGCTCGCTCCTGCGGAAACGGGGAGTGGAGATGTGAAACGATGACCCCGCTGGTATCGTTCATCATATCCGTATTCAATGCCGCTCCGTTCATAGGAGAGTGCCTCTCAAGCCTCTGCGGCCAGACACTGAAAGACATTGAGATCATTTGTGTAGATGACAGATCTGATGACAGCAGCCTTGCATTGCTCAGAGAATACGCGGGAAAAGACAGCCGGATCACCGTGCTGACTCAGACTGAAAAAACATATTCCGGAGGAGCCCGCAACAGGGGGCTGAGTATTGCCGGAGGAAAATACGTCTGGTTTGTTGACGCTGATGACTATATTGACAGTAACGCCGCAGAGTATCTTGTAAAAAAAATGGAGTCTCTCAAAAACGTCGATGTACTGAGTTTTTGCGGAGATTCCTTCACGGCGGCTGGCGGTAATAACATGCCGGTCTCTGACGGCAGGGTGATCAAAGTCTGGCCCAAGAACAGAAAACTTTTCCTTCCGGGAGACAACGGCAGGATCCCGCCCCGTATCGAGGGGCCCTGCTGGAGCTATATCTCAAGAAGATCGTTTATCGATTCATTCAGGTTCCGCGAGAATGTGACATTTGAAGATGCCGACTTCACTTTTGACGTCCTGACGTCTCCGTGTGTCTTTTACGAACTGAATTATACACCCTACCATCGAAGGATCCGTCCTGATTCACTGACAGGCAATGGTGCCAGAGGGCTGGGCACAGGCTGCCTGCAGGGCAGGGTGACCGCCTGCGACGCGATCAGCAGGATCATTATCGAAAAGAAGCTTCCGGACAGCCATTTTGCGGTCAGGTGGGCAAGATCGTGGATGAGTTTTGCCATACGCCTTTATGCGGGCCGGCCTGAAGTCCGGACGGATGAGCTGGATGAGACCGCCAGGTCTCTCCAGAAAACGAACGCTGTTTTCTCTTCCCGGGAGATTTTTGGATCCCCGGGCCTCAAATCACTGTTCATACCGGAGGTCATCGTTTCCTTCACTTCTTTCCCGGGACGAATAAAAACAGTTGACAAAGTAGTTGAGTCACTTCTGGCTCAGACCGTACCGTGCGACCGCATAATTCTTTACCTGGCAGAGTGTGAGTTCGCGGAAACAGAAATCCCCGAACAGCTCATTTCTCTTTCCCGCAATAATGACCGGTTCGAAATACGCTTCTGCGAGGATCTGAAACCGCATAAAAAATACTTCTATGCAATGCAGGACTATCCTCACGCGGTAATAATCACA
>CADCPG010000032.1 GCA_902803255.1 uncultured Ruminococcus sp.
GCCGCGACATACAGCTCACGGCGGTATTCACCCGCCGCAGTCCCGGGACGGTAAAGCCGGTACGCGACGGAGTCAAGGTCTATTCATACGCCGACCTGCCCCGGTTCAGGGGCTGCTTCGACGTGATCGTCAACTGCGGCGGCAGCGCTACCGACCTGCCGGTGACTACGCCCGAGATCGCGTCGCTCTTTAACGTCGTCGACAGCTTCGACAACCATTCGCATATTCCCGAACATCTGGCCGCGGTGGGAAAAGCCGCCGAAGAAGGCGGTAACCTCGCTCTCGTCTCGGTCGGATGGGATCCGGGGCTCTTCTCGCTGGCGAGGCTGTACATGAACGCCGTCCTCCCCGACGGCAGTGACTATACTTTCTGGGGCCGCGGAGTGAGCCAGGGCCATTCGGACGCGGTGCGCAGGATCGAGGGCGTCGCCGACGCAAGACAGTACACTGTCCCGGTGGAAGAGGCGGTCGAGCGCGTGAGAAACGGCGAGCGGCCGGTGCTCTCTGCCGGAGAGAAGCATACAAGGGAATGCTATGTCGTCGCGAAAGAGGGAGCCGACACCGCCCGCATACGCGAAGAGATAGTGAACATGCCGGCTTATTTCGCCGATTACAAGACGACCGTTCACTTCATCTCCGCTGAGGAGATGAAGAGAGACCACAGCGGACTGCCTCACGGCGGCTCGGTCATAAGGACCGGCTCCACGCGCGGCGGGGCGGAGTCCCAGCGCATGGAATTCTCGCTGAAGCTCGATTCGAATCCCGGATTCACCGGAAGCGTGCTCACCGCCTTCGCCAGGGCGGTCTGCAGACTGCGCGCCGAAGGAAAGACAGGCTGCGTCACCGCTTTCGACATCCCGCCGGTGAAGCTGCTTCCGGGCGAACGCGAGGATGCCGTCGCTCATCTTCTGTAATACACGAATACAAATGAAAAATCTTCTCGTCATCGACGGCAACAGCATAGCGAACCGCGCGTACTACGGACTGAAGTCCAACCTGTCCACCCGTGCCGGACTCCCCACTGCGGCGGTGTTCGGCTTTATAGGCATCGTGTCACGCGAGCTCGAGCGGCTCGCGCCCTGCGTCGCCGTCGCGGCTTTCGACGTCCACGCTCCCACCTTCAGGCACCGTATGTTCGAAGGCTACAAGGGCACGCGTAAACCGATGGACGAGGCGCTCTGCCGGCAGATGCCGTATATCGTAAGGGCGGCCGAAGCGCTCGGCATGACTGTCGTCGAGAAGGAGGGGTACGAGGCCGACGACATCCTCGGCACCTATTCCGCCGAGGCCGACGCCGACGGCGGATACAGGACCTGCCTTCTCACCGGCGACCGCGACTCGTTCCAGCTGATCAGCGGCAGCACATACGTGCGCTATCCGTCGGGAGGCGAGTACACCGACTACGACCCCGCCGCATTCAGGGCGAGATTCGGCGTCGAGCCGGAGCAGTATGTCGACGTCAAGGCCGTCATGGGTGACTCTTCAGACAACATACCCGGCGTTCCGGGAATCGGCGAGAAGGGCGCTGTGCTGCTCATCTCAAAGTTCGGAAGCCTCGACGCGATATACAGGGACGGCGCCTACCGTGCGCCCGGGGCGGGACTCAAACCCGCTATGATATCAAAGCTCGAGTCCGGATACGATTCCGCCGTGATCTCGCGCGAACTCGCGACCATCTGCCGCTCTGTCCCCGATATCCCGGAGCTATCTTCGCTGGGCGAGGCTAGCATTGACAGGGGCGCCGCCAGAAAACTCTTTACCGAGCTCGAATTCTCGGGATACATCAAGAAATTCGGCCTCGACAGGGCAGAGACCCAGTCTCCGTGCGCTGAAGCCGCGCCCGAAGCCGGTGCGGAAAAGAGCGGATGCGCACCCTCATCCGGCACGTTCGATCCACTTAACGAAAAAGGCATGATCGCGGTTTCATACGACGGCGCGGCGATATGGCTGTGCGCGGAAGACGGAGAAAAGACCGCGAGCCTTCCGTTCGACGCCGGCACGCTGAACATGCTGGCAGAGAAGCACCGGAAGCTCGTCTTCCACGACGCGAAGTCGTTCTTCCGTTCGGCGGATGCCGCCGGCGTCCGGATCAGGGAGCCGGGATTCGATGTCATGCTCGCGGCATACGTCATCGATCCGCAGCTCAAGCCCGGCCTGTTCGAACTCGTCAACTATTTCCTCGACGACATAATGTCGCCCGGTATCCCCGAGGCGGTATATGTCATGAGGCTCTACCGCAAGCTCTCGGCCGAACTGAAGAACAGATCGTCGGAACCGCTCTTCCGCGACATCGAGATGCCGCTGTCAGATATCCTCACCGACATGGAGGAGGAGGGATTCCGCATCGATACCGAAGGACTCGCGCGCTACGGCGAGGCTATCTCGGCCGAGGCGGAGAAGAAAAAGCGCGAGGTCTTCGAGGCCGCCGGATACGAGTTCAACCTGAACTCACCGAAGCAGCTGGGAGAAGTCCTCTTCGTCAGGATGGGGATACCTTCGGGCAAAAAGAACTCGAACGGCTACTCTACTTCCGCCGAGATACTCGAAAAGCTGGCGCCGTTCTATCCGATCGTCAGCGACATACTCGAATACCGCAAGCTGACGAAGCTCGTCGGGACCTACGTCGAGGGGCTCCTCAAGGTCGCCGACGCAAACGGATTCGTCCACACCTGCTTCAGACAGACCGGCACCGCGACAGGAAGGCTGTCGTCGGCCGAGCCGAATCTTCAGAACATACCGATACGGACCGACGAGGGCCGCGAGCTGCGCCGCTACTTCCTGCCGCGCAAGGGGCACGTGCTCATCGACGCCGACTATTCTCAGATCGAGCTGCGGCTGCTCGCCGCCATATCGGGTGACAGAGCGATGACAGAGGCTTTCGCGTCGGGCGTCGACATACACACATCCACCGCGTCCGCCGTGTTCGGAGTCAGTCCGGCTGATGTCACTCCCGAGCTGCGCAAGCGCGCGAAGGCGGTAAACTTCGGGATAGTTTACGGAATAGGCGAGTATTCGCTCTCCCAGGACCTGGGCATAACGGTGAAGCAGGCCGGCGACTACATAAAGAGCTACCTTGCCGCATATCCCGGCGTAGGCGAATACCTGACCGGCGCGGTGCGCGACGCGAAAGAGAAGGGATACACCGAGACGCTCTGCGGCAGGCGCAGATATATCCCCGAGCTCACCGCCTCGAACGCCAACATCCGCAGGTTCGGCGAGAGGGTCGCCCGGAACAGCCCGATACAGGGCAGCGCCGCCGACATCATCAAGATAGCTATGATAAGGATAGGCAGACGTCTTGCCGACGAAAAGCTCGACGCCCGGCTCGTCCTTCAGATACACGACGAGCTCGTGCTCGATTCGGCTCCCGAATGCGCCGACAGGGCTGCCGCGCTGCTCAGGGAATGCATGGAGGGCGCGATCGACCTGCCCGTCAAACTCACGGTCGACATGGAGAGAGGGAGCAGCCTTTACTTCTGATCCCGACCGCAGGAACTCGAAAGGGCTTGGAAAATGCCAAACGAAACGGTAAAAAAGAAAAAGAGCCTTCTCAGCCGGCTGACGTCCGAAAGACTCTCCGAGATGCTTAAGGAGATCGATGTTTCGGCCGCCGGTGCAGTAAAGGAAGGCGAATATACTGCAAGAGCGCGCCTTACGGCACTGTTCGACAGAGGTACGTTCTCCGAGACCGGGCGCTTCATGCAGCGCAGTTCCGACCCCGACGGGGCGACCGGCGTGATTACGGGCTACGGTTCGGTAGACGGCAGGCTTTGCTTTGCCTTCGCCTTCGACCGCTCGCGCATGAAGGGCGCCTTCGACGCGTCGACGGGAAAGAAGATAGCCCGGCTCGTACGCGCGGCCGCCGACAACCTATCTCCGGTCGTCGGGATATTCGATTCAGACGGCTTCTCGGTGTTTGAGGGAGCGCCGGCGCTCTCGGCCATGGGAGAGGTGATGAGCGCCCTGTCGGAAGCCGGCGGCTTGATCCCGCGCGTCGCGCTTGTCCCCGGAGTATGCGGAGGCATCGAGGCGGCGCTTGCCGCGTCGTTCGACTTCATGCTCACGCTGTCAAGGCCCGACGGCACCGGGACCGACCTTTTCGCCGTGTCGCCCTTCCTCACCGGGAAGAGCATCGATCCCGCGGCGGACGGTCTTTCGTGCTTTTGCGCTGCATCCGAGGCTGAACTCGCCTCCGCCGCCTGCAGACTGATCTCGCTGCTTCCGTCTTCGTCCCGCGATATACCCGCCGCCGCTCCGCACGATGAAGCGGAGGAGAGCAGAGCGCCCGATATAACCGGCCTTTACGGCTTCCCGCTGATCGGAGAGATATCCGACGCCGGAGCGTCGTTCCCGCTTTACCGGGGCTTCTCCGACGGCCTTGCGCTGGCTCTGGCAAGAGTCGGCGGCGTATGCTGCCTCATCGTCGCGGGAGACAGGTCGACGGGCGGCGGAGCGCTGACCGGAAACGGCTGCGACTCCCTCGTAAAGGCGCTGCGGTTTGCCGACTGCTTCGGAATCCCCGCGGTATATCTCACCGACTCGACCGGCATACCCGGCTCGGGTGTGTATACCGGCGACGGCGCCCCGGCTCCGGCCGATACCGGCGCGACCTACCTCAATTCGCTCTCGGCGCTCTCGGCGGCCGTCGCGGCTTTCTCGGCTCCCGTCGTGACGCTCTATACCGGTCGCGCCTACGGCGCGGGTTATATCCTGCTTGGATCGAAAGCGCTCGGCGCGGACATCGTATACGCGCTGCCCGACGCCTGCATAAGCGCGCTGTCCCCCGAGTCCTCCGTCGCCTTCGTCTGGAACGAAAAGATAAAGGCGGGCGACCTGGATTCGTCCCGGGAGATGCTCGAGAGGGAGTGGAAAGAGGACCATTCTCCCGCCGAGGCGGCTCTCGAGGGTGACATCGACGATATCGTGAGCCCCGCCGGCGCGCGCCCGAAGATAGTCTCCGCGCTTTATATGCTCCTCGGAAGAGACCGCGGCGAAAAGAGCCGCCGGAATAGATGACCCGCGGTGAATGAGAGGGAATGCCGATGATCAATGTACTTGTTTCCGCCGCCGGGCGGATGACTGCCGCCGCGCTTTTCACCGGAAGGGCGGGAGAGGCCGGACTTTATGCCGGGCTCGGCATCGCTATCGTTTTTCTGGTTCTCGCGTTTATCTGGGGAGTTCTCGAGATAGTGCATCTCTTCTTCGGCGTCGACGGCCTGCTTGCAAAGCGGAAGAAAAGAAAGGATGTCCCCGGCGCTGACGGCCGCGGCACGGGACAGGCTGCTGACGGGGAAACGGATGAGGAGGAGATCGCAGCGGTCACTGCGGCGGTCGCGCTGCTGCTCGAAGAGGAGCGGCGGTCGTCGGGCAGACCGGATGAGGGGCAGCCGGCTTTCCGGGTGGTCAATTTCAGGCGCTCTGACCGGTTCGTCAGATAAAAGACATCTGACTTCCTCAGGTCCCGTTTTCCGGCACGGCAGGATCCAGTCGGAACGGTATAAACATAAGATCATACAGCTTTTGAATAAAAGGAGCAAAACATGCGCAGATTCAACGTAAAGGTAAACGGCAGGGAATATGTCGTCGAGATAGAAGAGGACACCGGAGCTGCCGCGAACGCAGCCCCCGCCGCGGCCGTCACGGCGGCGCCTTCGGCGCCGGCTCCGGCCGCTCCGGCCGCCGGAAAAGGCTCAGTCGAGGTGAGATCCCCGATACAGGGCAGGATCGTCGGAATCTCGGCCTCGGCCGGCGATAAAGTTTCCAAGGGAGGCAAGCTCTGCGTCCTCGAGGCCATGAAGATGGAATACGACGTCATGTCGCCTGTTGACGGCACCGTCGTGACCGCGTCGGTCACAAAGGGCGAGACGGCCGAAGAGGGTAAGGTCCTATTTACGATAGACCCGTCGGTCTGATCCCGTAAGCCGCTGTAATTATGATAGACAAACTCATACAGGTCTTTGAGACTACCGGTATCGCAAAACTCTTCGGGTCGGACGACCCGCTCATGCCGCTCAAGACGCTGGTCATGTATATAATCGTCGGCGCTCTGATATACTGCGCCGCGGTAAAGAAATACGAGCC
>CADCPG010000033.1 GCA_902803255.1 uncultured Ruminococcus sp.
GATATCTGCGCTTCGCGTCCAGGTCGAGCCGCCGTCCTCAGAGCGGTCGGCAAAGCACTTCCAGCCGTCGTATTCGGTCGATCCGGGAGCCAGCTGCGAACCGTCGGACAGCCGGAGTATCCGGTTCCTGACCGGACCGCGGCCGCCGCTCCTGTCGCCGGGGACCATCTCCCGCGACGGAGAGAAGGTCTTTCCGCCGTCGTGCGATTCAATGATTTCGGTGTGCCATCCGCCGATCGTTTCGCCGATCTTATAGTAGATCCGCAGGCAGCCGCTGTTAAGATCTACGACCGGATTCCAGTGAGGAATGCCGTCGTCGGCGGTCAGAGGCCGGGGTTCCGACCATTTTCCGCCCTCGCGCTTCGCTCCGAAGATGCGGACGTCGCCGGCCCCCTCGGCGCTTCCGCGGAACCAGGCTGCAAATATGCTTCCGTCGGGGAGGATATCGAAGCTCGAAGCGTGGCAGGAGGTTTCATCAGGCGGATAAATGTATTCGTTGGCTATGACAGTCATACTCTCGTGTCCCTTCTTCTCTGTTCGGCGTTTCTCATGAATATGAGTATATGATTCCGCATGAGTTCTGAAGCTCTTTCAGGAGATCCCGATGCGATCGCTTCGGTGATCTTCTCATGATAACTGACAGCGTCGGAGTCCGCCCCCTCCAGAACAAGGTTGTGTTCGATCATACCTGAAATCTGCGAGTTCAGGGAACCGATGAAAATGCGGAGGATCCGGTTGCCGCCGATAGACGCTATCTCATTGTGAAATGCGACATCGAGCCCTGCAAACGCGGACCTGTCTCCGGCCGCGGAACGCATCTCCGCAGTCAGTCTCCGCAGACGCATCACGTCGTCAGACGAGGCTCTGAGGGCGGCGAGAGCCGCGGACTGGACCTCCAGTGCGATCCTTGCCTCGAACAGCGAAAGGATATCGGTATTCTCCAGCGATACCATGCGCTTTATCATTTTTGAAAGATCCTCACCCGATGGCGAGGAAACGTAGGAGCCGTCTCCGTTTCTCTGAGATATGAGTCCGCGGGCGTTGAGGAGCATGAGAGCCTCCCGGATCACCGGCCTGCTGACTCCGAAACTCGACGCGAGAGCCGCCTCTCCTGGTAGTTTTGCGTCGGATTTTATCTCGTCCGAAAGGATCATCTCCTCCAGACGGTCGGCGATCTCTTCGTACATGTTTGACTTTTTCATCGTATTTCCGGACATACTTCGTGAACCTCTTTTTTCAGGTTTCAGCGCGGACAGCCCTGAAGCGGGGAGCCTTTTCCGTTTGATTCGCATAATAGACAGCGCCACCTGTATTACAGGTGGCGTAATTATACCACACTCAACCGCTGTTTGTCAATATCGCTCTTAAAAAACAGTATGACCGGACAGTAAAGCACTTCTTAAGCAGAAAGCATCCGCGCCGGAATTCGCCTTATGTTCTTCCGGGCCCTGAAAACAACTCGCAACCGTAACAAAAGCCTTGAAAAATCCGGCTGAATACACTATAATATGAATCGTAATCAATAAAAGATCCGCGCATGTCCGGCAAGCCGGAAAGCGGACGCAACGAAAGGCGGTATACAGGTCATGGTCTCAGAGATCTACGGACACGCGAAAAAATATTACGCGAGATACGGCATCGACACGGAAGCGGCTCTCGATAAGCTTCTGACCGTACCGGTCTCGCTCCACTGCTGGCAGGGAGACGACGTCAGGGGATTCGACGGTTCCGTCTCGCTTGACGGAGGGATACAGACGACCGGCAACTACCCGGGAGCCGCGAGGACACCCGAAGAACTGATGTCGGACCTCGACTTCTCACTGAAGCTGATGCCCGGTACAAAGCGAATCAATCTCCACGCGTCATACGCCATAGCCGCGCCGGGCGAGAAGATCAGCCGCGACCGCATAGAGCCGCGTCATTTCGAACCCTGGGTGTCGTTCGCGAATGAACACGGCGTCGCTCTCGATTTCAATCCCACCTTCTTCTCGCATCCCATGGTAGTGGACAATCTGACGCTTTCGAGCCCCGACCCGGAGGTCAGGAACTACTGGATAAGACACGGGATCTGCTGCCTGCGCATCGCCGAATACTTTGCGCGGGAGCTCGGCTCGAAGTCGCTCGTCAATTTCTGGATGCCCGACGGATACAAGGAGACTCCGGCTGACAGATATACGCCGCGGAAACGGATGGCCGACTCGCTTGACAGGATCCTCGCCGCCGGATACGACAGAGATCTAATTGCAGTTTCGCTTGAATCAAAGGTGTTCGGCATCGGACTCGAATCGTATACCGTGGGATCTGCCGAATTCTGCACCGGATATTCTCTGAAGAACCGGCTGGTGCCGCTGATGGACAACGGTCACTATCACCCCACCGAATCGGTCGCGGACAAGATCCCGTCGATGCTCCTCTTCTCCGACAAAGTGGCGCTTCACGTCACGAGGGGAGTCAGATGGGACAGCGACCACGTCGTAAGGACCGACGACACCGTGAACGACATCGCTCTCGAGGCGGTGAGAGGAGGTCTCGACCGCTTCTTCCTGGCTCTCGACTATTTCGACGCCGCCATCAACCGCGTCGCGGCGTGGGTGACGGGCTACCGGGCCTTTGAGAAATCGCTTCTCTCCGCCCTGCTGTGGCCTCACAAAACGGCGCGCGAATACCAGGACGCCGCCGATTTCACCGATATGTTCGTCATCTCGGAGGAGATCAAGACCGCTCCGTTCGGAGCCGTATGGGACGAGTACTGCCGCAGA
>CADCPG010000034.1 GCA_902803255.1 uncultured Ruminococcus sp.
GTCGCTCGCGCTGATCATGCTCGTCATGTCATCGGCCGCGCTCTTCGCGTCGTGCGACGGAACGGTTTCTCCATCGGATTCGACCGACACCGGGGCCCCGAAGACCGTCTTTGACCTGAACGAATACACTCTTATCCGTCCCGAGTATCTGTCGTCGACGCTCCTCAAGAAAATAGTCGCCTTCAGGACGAACCTCTCCGAGGCCACGAACAGCCAGATCGCCATCAGCGAGGACTGGGTCAAGGGAGGGATCACCGACGAGGTCATCGCAGCGAAGGAGATCCTGGTCGGACGCACCAACCGTCCTCAGTCGGCCGAGGCGATCGAGTCGCTGCCCGATCCCACATGCTACGTCATAAAGGTCAGCGGGAACAAGATCGTGATCAACTCCGCTTCCGACAGCGCCATCGAACGCGCCATCGATCACTTCATGACCCTTGTAAGCGGCGGCCAGCTCGCACTCGAAGAGAATTTCCTCTACACCAGCGAGGCGATACCGAGCCTTCAGATCGCTCTGAACGGCAAATCTGACTATAAAGTCGTATACAAGGACGGCCTCGACTCGTCCACGTCCTCCACCAACGAGAAGGACCGTACGGATGTCGACGTCCTTTACTGCAAGGAGATAAAGGCCAAGATCGAGAAGCTCACCGGTGCGCAGATCGGCATCACGACCGACTGGGTCAAGAAGGGGACCGATACGTCGGCTCTTCCCGAGATACTCGTCGGCGACACCGACCGCCCCGAGACGGCCGAATTTATGAACTCACTGTCTCCCGACGAATACGGCTTTGCCGTGATCGGCAAGAAGGTCGTTGTAAACGGCCACAACCTCACGACGCTTGAGCTCGCATACAATTCGTTCATGTCCTATATCGACTCCGCCGCCTCGTCGGGCGCCGACGGGACACGCGGGCTCGCCATACTGGAGGGTACCAGGATCACGGATTCGGTCGGAGGCTGGTATACAGACTTTCCCGAATTCGAAGGCGGCGAGTACGGCGGCTGCATGGACGCCCACGACAGCTGTCTCCAGTTCCTCTACACCGGCGTGTCTCTCGATGACTACAGAAAATACTGCACTAAACTCGAGAGCGCGGGATTTACCGAATACATGTCGAACGACATCGTAGGAAACCTCAGCGCCGCGTATCTCGGGAAAGACGGGATGATATACGTGTACTACGTCCCCGCCGACAACGCAGTGAGGATCATCACCAGCCCCAGCAGCGAGAACACTTATCCCGCGTATCCCACATCCGCTTCGCAGCCCGCCTACCAGAGGGTGACGCCGTCGAAGATCACCGCGATGAACCTCAACTATGCCGAGGGCAACTTCGGAATGTGTTACATCGTCACTCTGGCCGACGGCTCGTTCATCGTGTTCGACGGAGGAGGGTACAATGCGTCATACGGAGACGACGGCAGGCTCTACAGACTGCTGAAAGAACTCAACAAAAGACCCGACGGAAAGATCGTCATTGCCGGCTGGTTCCTGACGCACGAGCACTGGGATCATTTCACAAACTTCTTCAACATGATCAAGAATCACGGTTCTGAGATCAAGATTGAGGCATGCTATATGAACATGCCCTCTAAAGTCTTCGTATACAATTCCAACAACCCGAACTATTACGTCGACAACAACTTCCAGGCGCTGTCATCTTACGTCGGCGGTACGGTCAAGGTCAAGCTCCACACCGGCATGAAGTTCTACATCAGGAACGCCGAGATCGAGATCCTCTTCACGCAGGAGGACGTATTCCCGGACCGCTGCAACTACTTCAACGAAACGACGACCGTGCTGCGCATGAATATCGACGGAAACAGCATCATGTGGACCGGAGACGCCAAAAACTGGGCATCAAAGGGCATAACAAGGCGCTACGGCGACTATGTAAAGAGCGATATATGCCAGGTCGCGCATCACGGCTACGACGGCCTCAATCAGGCATTCTACAACACCGTCAATCCGAAGGTCCTGCTCTGGCCGACATCGAAGGGCAACGTCGCAAACCAGGTCAAGGGCACGACATACGCAGTTGACAAGCTCATATACGAGAAGGTCGGAGCGGACAACGTTATCATCTCGGAGCCCACCCAGACCATAACCCTCCCGCTTTCGCTTCCGTTCGTGAAGGGCGTCAACCGTTTTGAGAACGAGAACTGACCATACACAAAATATTTGTTGAACGCATAAATCCCCCGCGGTCTCCCGCGGGGGATTTATGCGTTCCGTCCGGCCGCATGTTGACGCTCGGTTCGGCCTCATCCTTAACTCAGCACCGTATGTCAGCTTTTCCGGCGTGCGCCGGGAACTTTTGAAAAGTGAGCGCTGTCATTCCCGTCATGCGGCTTTATGTACTGATAAAGTATGCACGGTATCATTCCGTTGTAGAGCTTGCGCTTCTTGTCGGCTCTGCGTCCGAACAGAGATTCGAAAGTCTCGCACGAAGTGAGGACGTATATCTGCCAGCGGTCAAAAGCGAGGAAGGTCCTGCCGATTTCGCGGTACAGCTTCTCGGCGTCCGCCGCCGACATCATGCGCTCGCCGTAGGGAGGGTTGCATATGAGCGTCCCGCGGACCTGCGGACCTTCGGGCTTCCTTATCCTCCTCGCGTCGGCGGTCTCGAAGGTGATCATGCTCCCGACGCCGGCCCTGCCGGCGTTCACGCGAGCCGTTCTGATGCAGGACGGGTCGATGTCGCTCCCCATGGCACGGAAAGCGCAGGAAGAAGCCGCTGACGCCTTTTCTATCGCCGCCGACCTCGCGTTCCTCCAGACTCCGGCGTCAAGGAACGGCGCGCCCTCGCCGGCAAACGACCGCCGCAGACCCGGAGCGATCCCCGCGGCAAGCATCGCCGCCTCGATCGGGATCGTACCCGAGCCGCAGAACGGATCCCACAGAAAGATGTCGGGATGTTCGGCTATCCTGGCGTTCATTACTATCGCCGCGGCAAGCGTCTCTCTGAGAGGCGCCGCCCCGGCCTCCGGCCGGTATCCGCGCTTGTGAAGGGCGGTGCCCGAGGTATCCAGCATAAGGAAGGCCTGATCCTTCAATATGAAGAATTCCACCGACAGCCCGGGCGAACTCTCGGGAAGCTTCTCGAGTCGGTATTTTTCGCCGAGACGAACCGCTATCGCCTTTTTCACTATCTTCTGGCAGTCCGGGAGCGACGTAAGTCCGCTTTTTACCGAATGGCCCGAGACCGGGAACGACGCGTCGCGCGGTATGAAGTTTTCCCATGCGATCGATCTCGTTCCCTCGAACAGTGCGTCGAAACTGTCGGCGCGGAAGGGAGGACCGGCAACGATGAACACACGCTCCGCGGTACGCAGGTTTATGTTCGCGCCGGCGACTGCATCGTCGCCGCCCCGAAAGAAGACTCTGCCGTCGAGCGTGAAGAGGCGCTCGTAGCCCAGAGCGTCGATCTCGGCGCCGAGAAATCTCTCGAGCCCGAAAAGGCATGTCGCGGCTAGGACATATCCGCCGTCGAACATCCCTGGCGTGAATTCGAAGGGAAAAGAAGATGCAGAAGATCCGCTGTCGGTTTTCAATTTGCTCCTCCGGTGTTATTTTTGTTGATTTTTGACGTAGATTATAGTATAATTGTTTTAATTTAAGTTTAATCTGTGCCGCTCCCGCCGGAAGGACGGAAGGAAGGCGGGTGCCGGAAATCCGCGCCCGCGCCCGATGTTTATGATATTATATCACATTTCGGCTTCTTCCGCAATGCCGGAACGGCGTCGCACGAATCTCCCGCTTCGCGGGTGAAAGGACCTGACTGCGTCAATGAACACGACGATCTCCCCGAAAATACCGTCCCGTCCGTCGGGAAGGAAAGATTTGGCCCTGATACGAAGGGCGGCCGCGCTGCTGCTGCTCTTATCCGTTGTACTCTCATCCGTCTCTTGTGTCGGGAGCCGCCCCGGCTCAGATCCCGTCACATCGGTTGAGAACTCCGAAGCCGCGGTTCCGGTGCTCGATTTTCTGGCAGACGGTTCCGGATTCGCGCTCATCCGCCCCGAAGAAGCATCCGAAAAGCTGCTCGCGGAATTCATAAAACTCAACAGGCTCATGCGCGATGACTACGGCGCAAAGCTCGACGTCAGGACCGACTGGGTAGGCGGCGGCATCAGGGAATCCGAATACGAGATACTCTTCGGAATGACAGGCAGGAAAGAGACCTCCGACGTCCTGTCAAGACTGAAGAGCAGCGAGTACACCGTGGCCGTCGAGGGAACGAAGATCGTCATCGCCGGAAACAACGACGACGGGACCGTCTCGGCTGCTGAGTATTTCATTGAAAACATACTTCCCCTGAAGTCAGGGATCCCCGCCGATTTCTCGTACGTCGGTTCGCTGAAGCTCGATATCGAGTCTGTCCTGATAAACGGAACAGACCTGCGCGGATACGCAATTAAGTACGAAGCCGGAACGCAGTACAGGAACGCTGCCAGAGTCCTGTCCGACTGGCTCTCCGAAGAGACCGCGAACACCCTTGCGACCCTCTCCCCGACAGACGCCGCGGCGGAGCATATGATCGTACTTACAGGGAAGGGAAGTTCCGGCGAGAGCCTGGGATACGACGATTTCGGGATCTACTACCGGGACGGTTCGCTCTATATCGCGGGAGGCAGCATACGTTCGCTCGAGGCTGCTGTATGGTCGTTTATCGACAGATATCTCGAAAACAGAACGGGGATCATCGAACTGAAGTTCGGAGACAGGGAGAATGTCCTGTCCGAAAAGGCGCCCTCCCGTGACGAATACATCGCCGATCCGTCTCTTCTGCCAATGCACTGGGCAGGCAGATGGTCTCCCGAAGACAGGATGACAGACTACAGCGAGAAGGTCGCCTGTCTCATGTGCGAGAACAAAGACCATATATTCACCGTATCGCACAGAGGAGATTTTCTCTTTTATCCAGAAAACTCGATAGAATCGATCATCAGCGTCTGGAGAATGGGCGGCGACTGCGTCGAGATCGACGTCCGCTTCACTGCCGACGGGATACCCGTACTTATGCACGACGCCACGCTTACGCGCATGACGGACGTGGCAGGCAAGGCGGGCAAAAACGGCCTTCCGGATTCGAAACAGGTATCCGACTGGACTCTTGCCCAGCTGCGCGAACTTCGCCTGCTCGACGGGCAGGGTAACAACGGGAACGTAACGCCGTATCTTATCCCGACGCTCGAGGAGTGCCTGAAGGTGGCGAAAGGGCGCGTCTTCTACATCCTCGACAAACAGGAGGGCTGGCGCTACGCCGATATACCCGGCCTCCAGCCCCTCAGCCAGCCCAATTTCATCTATCCGTGGATGGAAAAGACAGGCAACTTCGAATCTGTGCTCATATCCTACGGTACCGTTGACACGTCTGAGGAAGGCACTTTCTCGGCCGAAGAGGCGCTGAAGCTCCAGAAGACCGTTTACGAAAGGTCCGGGCAGGAGATGTTCTTCTTCCTCCGTGGGTGGACGTCGCGCTCGACTGCCGATCCCTACGCAAAGAAACTGTGCGAGGGTTCGCTCACCAACGCCGCGATCCTCGTCAACGGCGCCTTCAATCCCAATAACGACAGCGTGAAGAACGCGATCTCGTCGCTCGCGAAGAAATACCCCGACTGCATGTTCGGAGGCTGGACGATCGATTCTGAGGGGTTCGACGTCCCCAAAACCTGGGATATCATGTACAGGATCGGTCTGCGGTCCATCATGACGAACAACATGTTCGGGCTGGTGAAGTACGCCGCCCGAAAGACGGATGCGACCCCGGAATTGCCCGGATAATCAGTTTTAAGCTTACATTAAATTACGGAAAGCAGGGTGTAAAAATGGATCTACCCGAAATCTTCATGTGCTGTCCGGCGGTCTACGCCGTCAGCGACCGCTATATCATCACCGTTCCCGTGACCGAACCCTGCGTGATGTGGGTCAGAGTCGGCGACCGCAACTACTACGACCATTCCAACGGCATACTCCGCTCGGCCTCTCTCACACACATGATGGAGGTGCCGTCCGCGGCGCTCGACTCGTCCCGCTCCTATACCGTATGCTGGAGGAAGATAATCGAGAGAAAACCCTATTTTTCCGATCTTTGCGATGTATCGGAGTGGTCGTCGTCATTCCGCCCGTGCGGAACGCGCGACGCCGGAAAGATCAACATCTACCATATCGCCGACGCCCACAACCGTGTGAGCGGTCCCATCGCGGCCGGCAGCCGCTTCGGCGACGAACTCGATCTGCTCATACTCAACGGAGACATACCGAACCACAGCGGAGACATAAAGAACTTCTCCGCGATACACAAGATCGCCGGGACGGTTTCTGGAGGAAGCATACCCGTTATCTTCTCGCGCGGGAACCACGACATGCGCGGGATATACGCCGAGGAGCTCGAGCGCCATACTCCGACCGACCGCGGCAGGTCTTATTTCACCGTAAAGCTCGGCAGGATCTGGGCTGTCGTGCTCGACTGCGCCGAGGACAAACCCGACGGCAACCCCGAGTACGGACACACGATCTGCTGCGCCGAATTCAGGGAGGAGGAGACCGGATTCCTGCGCGGACTCGAGGCATCATGTGAGACCGAGTACGCTGCTCCGGGCGTCGAATACAGGCTGGTGATCGCTCACAACCCCTTCTGCGAACCGAGGAACGCACCGTTCGACATCGAGATGGACAGATACGCCGAATGGGCTTCGATCCTGAAGAAGACGGTAAAACCCGATCTCATGATCTGCGGCCATACCCACAGATGCTACGTTACGATGCCGGGCGACCCTCTCGACAAGCTGGGACAGCCGTGCCCCGTTATTGCTGCATCTGCTCTCTCGAAAGAGGACAGGGAGTACTACAGAGGCGGCGCTATAACGCTCGAGGGAAGGACGGCGTCGGTCTCATTCACCGACAGCCGCGGGGACAGCTCGGAGGCCGTGACCGTAGACCTCGGAAACAACTGATTTCCCCGGAGCGGAAGCGGTAGAGAAGAATCGAAGCGTTTTACTTTACAAACAGTCGCTTTCGTGGTATAATTAATATATTGTTTTAATATTATATCTTGCCGGCGGGGTCTCTCCGCACGGCAGGGAAAGGCTACATCGAAAAATGAGTTCTGCGGCAGACAAATCCTTAAAGCTGATACTCGACGCGGAAAAGCAGGCTGACGCCGTCCGCAAGGGCGCCGTCGCGGCCGCCAGGGACATGGTGACCGAGGCTTCGGAAAAAAACGATGCGCGGGCGGAAGCCGGCATCGCGGCCGCCGAGGAGGAGATGAAGGCGACTCTCGCCGAGATTAACGCGAAAGCCGACGAGATAGTAAAGAAGGAGCGTGCCGAAGCGACGGTCGAGGCCGGACGGCTCGAACACAGAGCCTCGAAGGCTATGCCGGCGGCGGTAAAGCTCATTTGCTGGGAACTGAACGGAGGAAGCGACTGATATGTCTGTCGCTAAAATGAAAAAGCTCGACGTCTTTACCATCGAGCCGTATTCCGCCGACCTCGCCGCAAGCCTTGTAAAGCTTCGCTGCGTGGACATCGAAGCGACCGCTCTCCGTGAGGGCGTGACCTCCAGATACGACGCCTCCGAAGACAGGATCTCATCCGAGCGCCGGCGGGACAGGGTCGGACAGGCCATCGCGGCCGTCGCGCCCTACGTAAAAAAGAAAAAGAA
>CADCPG010000035.1 GCA_902803255.1 uncultured Ruminococcus sp.
CCCACGGTGTACGGAAGCGGCAGCGTGGTGACCGAGCCCTCCCAGCCGGCCACGAAGACCTCCTTGAAATTGGGGTTCGTGCCGGTGTTTATCAGCACCGCGTTGCGCGTCGCCGTCTTCGTGTTCTCGAATCCGGCGTTTCCGGCGGGCCATACAACGACCGCCGGGAGCATCTCCCTGTAGGCGGAGGCCGTACCGGCATCGTTGCCCCACGAGCTGCCGCCGTGGTGCGCCACCTGGGCCATGTCCGACTTCAGGTAGTCGCCGTACATCTTCGTGCACAGCGCAAGCGCGACGCCCGTCGCGTCACCCGTGCTCATGTAGGTGCCGGTGCGTCCGGTCTTTTCGTCGGTGAAGGTCATCTTGGTCACCAGCGAGCAGGTGTTGAGCGCGTGGATCGTCGACGGAGCGATGCTCTCCAGCGTGTAGAGCATCTCCATCTTCACGTTGGCGATGTGGAAGACCTGGCCGACGTGAGCCACGACGATCTGCGCCCCGAGCGCCGTCGCCGCGGTATATGTGTTCTGCTGGGCGCGGCGTTCGGACTGCGTATCGCTGAAGTTCGCGGCGTAGGTCGAGTATGAGCTGTTAAGCTCGGCCTCGGACATGAAGTTGAGTATGATCTTCTCGACCTTTATGCCGTTGGAACTAAGCATCGGGTAGTTCTTCATGAATATACCGTTGTGGTCGGTGTGCGGGTGGGTGATGATCCAGGCGGCGACCTTCACGCCTCCGGTCTTCGACGCGTATTCCGACGCCAGGTCCTTCAGGGTGTTCACGACCAGCGTCGAGTGGGACGCCCTGTTGAATCCGCCGTCGACCACGACGAAGCGGCCGTCGGTCAGACGGATGATGATCGCGAGGCCGTTGTTCTTGATCGTCCCCGACGTGTCCTCGAACGCCAGTCCCAGCATGGTGAGGGTGGACGTCGTGACGACCTCGTATTTGTTGTCCGATTCGAGCCCGATGAGCGTTTTTTCAGAGAACGGCTCGATTATGATGCGGATCCCCGACTCGTAGCCGTAATATCCGACGTTCAGGGTGTATCTGTCGCTGTAGCAGGTGGTGAAGACGTTGTCCGCCATCGTGTGGGATGTGTACTCGGTGAAGCCGTTCGTCTTCAGCTTTCCTATGTAGGCGTCGTAGATCTCGTGTGTGGCGCCCGCGAGGATCAGCTCGTCGCATCCGTCGCCGGCGTCGTAGTAGGTGACCGCCCCTGTGCCTTCGCAGACGGGTATGGCGCTGAGCGTGGCGTCGTACGTCCCGGTCTGGTCGAGAGTTTCGAGCGGGAGCGTCACGCTGTAGACTTCGCCGGTCTTTTCGGCCGACGCGCCGATCGCCGATATCAGGGCCTGCGCGGCTTTGTCGAGCGATTTCTGCGTGTAGCCGAGTACGACGATCTTGTTGCCGATCCGCTTCAGTGCCCAGTCGCCGTAATGCAGCGTCGACGCGACCTCGGCGGTCTCGGCGTATGACACGTTTCCGACGAGGATCTCGGGGACTGCGGCGTCGTGCGTGCCGTCCTTTGTCCAGTCGGTGGTGATCACCACCTTGGACGAGGCGTATTTTTCAAGTTCCGCGCGGATCCTCATGGCGGTCTTCACGTCGCCCGCATCGGCGGAGTGTTCGTCGATCCTTATGACTCTTACGAGCGACTGGCCGTCTCTGATCACAGGGAAATCGCCCGCCGGGGCACCGGTCGTCACGTCTCCTTCGGCGGCGGTGCCGGTGACCGTCTCATCCGGCTTTACGTTCCCGTCTCCCGCGCATCCGGCGAACGTGCACGCGAGGAGCGCAGCGAGCAGGAGAAGGAGGATCCCGGAAAGAGACCGGGATCTGCTTTTTGCAGTTTCGTTTTTCATCGGTTGGGTGCCTTCCTGTTTGTTTTCATCCGGCTGTTCCGGCGATCTCTCCGACGTCGCGGAGTATGTATTTCGGTCTGTAGGGGTAGTCGCGAACCGTCGAGACGGTGCTCACTCCCGAGAGCACGAGGACGGTGTCCATCTCGCTCTCGATCCCCGCTATTATGTCGGTGTCCATGCGGTCGCCTATTATGGCTGTCTCGGATCGCCTGGCTCCGATCTTTTTTAGAGCCTGGCGCATCATCAGCGGATTCGGCTTGCCGATGAAATATGCCTTCCGCCCCGAGGCCAGCTCGATCGGAGCGATCAGCGCGCGGCAGGCGGGAACGATGCCCTCCTCGGCCGGGTCGGTGACGTCGGAGTTGGTGCCGATGAGTTTGGCGCCGCGTCCGATCAGCTTCACCGCGGTTTCAATCTCGTTGTAGTTCAGCGCCGACGTCTTTCCAAAGACGACGTAGTCGGGGTCGTGGCTGTTCATGCTGAATCCGGCCTCGTACATGGCGTTGACGAGACCCGGCTCTCCGATCACGTAGCAGGTGCCGCCGGGGCACTGTCCCGACAGGAAAGACGCCGTGGCGAGCGCGCTGGTGTAGAAGTGGTCTTCGCTGACCGCGAGGCCCATTCTCGCCAGCTTTTCGGAGAGCTCGCGCGGGGACTTCCCGGAGCCGTTGGTCAGGAACAGGTATTTCTTTTTTTCTTTCTCGAGCCAGTCGACGAACCTTCCGACGCCGGGGATCAGGCTGCTGCCGTGATATATCACCCCGTCCATGTCGCAGAGGAACGCCTTTTTGGCCCTGAGGGATGCCATTTCGGCCTGCTTTACTTCCGTCATACCAAATATTGTGTCCTTTCGGGCTTTTTTTCACTATATGTGCTCTTTTTTGTTGCTTTTTTTCCCCTGAAGCCTTATAATATTCACAGGGACAGGCGTCCCGAGGAAAGGAAAAAAGACATGTACAGAAATACGGTAAAACTCGCCGTTCACGGACATACCCTGATGGTCGCCCACAGGGGAGTGAGCAAACTCGAGACCGAGAACACCGCCGCCGCGTTCATCGCCGCGGGCAACCGCACCTACTTCGGAGTCGAGACCGACATCTGGAGGACATCCGACGGCAAATACATCTGCAATCACGACGGAAAGTCGGGCAGGATCTGCGAGACCGACCTCAAGATGGAGGAGAGCACGCTCGACGATCTCCGCGCGCTCACTCTCCGTGACATGACCGACGGCGCCTCCGACAGAGCCGAACTGAAGCTCTGCCTGCCGTCCGAATACCGGAAGATATGCGAGCACTACGGAAAGATCTGCGTTCCCGAGCTCAAGAGCGCCTTCGCTCCCGGCGAGATCCGCGACATCATGGAGATGTTCGACGGCTATCTCGACAACACCGTCTTCATCTCGTTCAACATGCACAACCTCGAGCTCGTCAAGGAGCAGAGGCCGGAGCAGAAAGTCCAGTTCCTCACGAGCAAGTACTCGTCTGAGCTCCTCGCGACGCTGGTCGAGAAGAGGATGGACCTCGACATCCAGTGGGGCGCCCTGACCGAGGAGAACATCCGCGAGCTCCACGGAGCCGGAGTGACGGTCAACTGCTGGACCGTCGACAATCCCGAAGACGCCGACAGGCTGATCTCCTGGGGCGTCGACATGATCACAACCAACATCCTCGAGTAAGGCGCTGCGCCTGCCTGTCACAATATATTCTATCATTAAAGGCGGCTCTTGTCAAGAGCCGGCGGCTTCGGCCGCGGGTCCGACGGCTTGTCATTCAGAAAAGGAAAATACTCGTTCACATACGCGGATAAGGATAACGGAGAGGGAAAGAAAGAGGCAAGGGCAGGGGCAGGGGCAGGAGCAGGATCAGAGAGATGCGCGTCGCTCTGCCTCGGAGGTTCATCCGTGCCCCTGCTCTCGGAGATCACCGCGTCGGCCTGCCTCGTGATGAGGCTGAGCGGCGCGGGCGACCCCTCCGCGCGGGAGGAGCTGTCCGCCCGACCCGCCGGCGCGTGCGGCCCGTCGAAGGCGTGTTTCGCCGGGGAGGGACTCGACGTCTCGCTGACCGTCAGACAGCGCGGGCGCGCCTTCGCGCTCATCGCCGGCGG
>CADCPG010000036.1 GCA_902803255.1 uncultured Ruminococcus sp.
AATAAAATACACCCGTTTTTTGCTGTTTTTAATCGATAATCGCTCTTTTTTCACCAACTGATTTGTATCGGTCCCGTCAAACTCGGGGTATACCACAGATTTCGAAAAATGACGAGAGGGGAAAATACTATAATGCAGAAGATCGCGGGCAGATACAGGCTCAGAAGAAGCCCGGGACGTCAAACCGGATTATTCCCGGCAGATTATTGAGGGCGTTGAAAACAACCGGGGGCCGGTGACGGGGGGGCCTCCGCACGATTCTGTTTTTTGACTTTATCGCGTGATCATATTGAAAATTCCGGCGAAATGCGATATAATGACGTCAAGGCAACACCGCCGGGTCCGGCGGCGCTTCCTAAAGGCGATCTGCCCTCGCGGTTCGCGAAGGATTGCCTTAACGTTTTTTTGACGCGATCGACCCGGAAATAAACGGAGGTGAGCCATGCGCAGAATAATAATCGGAGCCGACGGAGGCGGAACGAAGACCTGCCTCGTAGCCCTCGACGCCGACACCCTCGCCGCCGTCGCTTCGGCGGAATGCGGCGGCATACACTGGCTTTCCGCCGGCGTCCCCGCCGCCGCGCTTGAACTTGAAAAGGGGATAGAGGCTCTGGATCTCGGGAGCGAAGACAGTATAACCGCCGTTTCGGTGGGGGATCCGTCGGTGGAAGACTCCGACGTCTCAGCCGGAGAGGATTTCGTCATGCGGGCGGCACAAAGGGTAGCCCCCGGAGCGCGGTGTTTTTCGAAAAGCGACGTTTTTATGGCGCTTTACGCCTTTTCAAGAGGTGAGCCCGCCGCTCTTCTCGTGGCGGGGACGGGATCGATGGGGATCGCGCTGACCGAGCCATACGGCTTTTCCCGTCCGGCGCGGCTTTTCACTGTTGGCGGATGGGGCGAACCGGTCAGAGACCCCGGCAGCGGATATCACGCCGCTCTCTCGGCGATCGGAGCCGCTCTCGACGCCTTCGACGGCGCGGGAGAGGAGACCGCGCTCTGCCGGGAGGTACTTGAGTACTTCGGAGCCGGAAAGCCGAGGGATCTGATAGAGATCTTCAACGGCGGCTCTCTGACGAGGCCATTCGTCGCGGGTTTCGCCCGCAGGGCGGCCGAATGCGCGGAAGCGGGAGACGCCGTCGCGGCCGGGATACTGCGGTCAGAGGGCGAAAAACTGGGCGGATACGCCCTGTCTCTTCTCGGAGCCCTTCCACCGGGAGGAAAAAAACTCGGATTCTGGGGCGGACTGCTGACAAAATGCCGTGCGGTGAGAGAGGCGGCGGAAAAAACGGTCAGGGAGAAAATGCCGGACGCCGATATCTCGGTACCGGCTGTACCGGCGGAGGTCGGGGCGGCGCTTTACGCCGCCGACGCAATGAAAGCGGAGGAGAAAAAATGAGATCGATTACCGAAAGCTACATAAATACGGTCACGGGCCTGCTGGGAAGGCTTCTCGAGACCCAGTCCGGGGCGATAGACGAGGCTGCGAAGGCGGTGGCCGACTCCCTCGAAAAAGGCGGTACGCTGTTCGCCTTCGGGACCGGACACTCCCACATGCTGGCCGAGGAGCTCTTCTACCGGGCGGGCGGACTCGTGAAGGTCCATCCGATACTCGACGCTCCTCTTATGCTCCACGTCGGGGCTTCGCGCTCGAGCGAAGTCGAGCGGATCCCCGGCTACGCGGCGACTCTTGTCGGCTTCGGCGCGGATCCGGGAGAGCGAGACGTTATGATCATCTTCTCTAATTCCGGCAGGAACGCGGTGCCGGTGGATATGGCGCTGATCATGAAGGAGAGGGGCGTGAAGACGGTCGCCGTCACAAATCTGAATCATTCGCGTGCTTCCTCTTCCCGTCACCCTTCGGGAAAACGGCTGTTCGAGATATGCGATATCGTTATCGACAACGGCGGCTGCGTCGGGGACGCGTCGATAAACGCCGAAGGGTACGTCTGCGGCCCCACGTCGACGGTGATCGGCGCGGCGATAGTCCAGTGCATAGCCTGCGGAGCGACCGGCGAGCTTGCTGCCCGGGGCGTGAAGCCGGAGGTCTTTTGCAGCAGCAATGTGGACGGCGGCGACGAGATCAATCACGGCTACATAAGAAAATATTCAAAAGAAATACCGATACTTTAATGCGGAGCCGCCGCGGAAAAGGAGAAGAAAATGCCCGTGCTTGCTAAATGCGGGGGAACGCCTCTGCGAACGAAAAAGGACCCCGGGTGGACCGTTTACGGAGAGAGGGAGAAAGGGTATCTTGCCCGCGCCCTTGCCGCCGGCTCTGCCGGTCAGGACGGACCGTTTAACCGGGAATTCAGAGAAAGATTCGCCCGCTTTTCGGGGGTGAAGCACTGCTTCACCGTCGCCAACGGGACGGTCAGCATCGAACTGATACTGAGAGCGTACGGGATCGGGTACGGCGACGAGGTGATAGTCACCCCATACACCTTCATTGCTTCGGTCTCGTCGCTCGTCTACGCCGGCGTGACGCCGGTGTTCGCCGACGTCGATCCCGAAACCTTCCAGCTCTCGCCTGAGGCGGCGGAGAGAGCGATAACACCGCGCACGAAGGCGATAATGCCGGTGTACGTGGGAGGCTGTCCCGACCGCCTTTACGAATTCAGGCGCATCTGCGAAAAACACGGCCTGATACTGATTGGAGACGCCGCCCAGGCCGTCGGAGCCGAATACGGCGGAAGAGGAGTCGCCGCCTGCGCCGACGCCACCTCGATAAGCTGTCAGAACACCAAGAACCTGACCTGCGGAGAGGGAGGGATCATCCTGACCGATGACGACTCGCTGGCGGACAGACTTTACGCGATCCTTCACGGAGGAGTTGATAAAAACGGGTCCCGGACGGCAATCGGACTGCAGAACGGGATGAGCGAATATCAGGCGGCTGTGCTTCTCGCGCAGCTCGACGCCCTTCCCGGGCAGATCGCGCGCCGGGCTGAGAACGGAGCCTATCTCGACGCGCGTCTCGACGAACTTGATTTCGTGCGTCCGCTGCGCCGGGATCCGGAGCTGACGGCCAATGCCTTCCACCTTTATATGTTCCGGCTGATCGAAGAGAAGCTCGACGGGCTGACCATCGGTGAATTCCTTTCGGCGGTCCGGGCGGAGGGAGTGACGGTGACCCAGGGATACAGGCCGGT
>CADCPG010000037.1 GCA_902803255.1 uncultured Ruminococcus sp.
ATCCTCGCCCACATGTCGAGCTCGGGGTTCTCCGCCGTCATGAGGACGCACGCCGCGCCCGACGCGGCGCGGTATTCGCAAAGCTCCTTCATCGGGCCGCGGCGGAAGAGGGGCATGTCGCCGAAGGTCACGAGGACGGTCCCGTCGAAGCCTTCGAAATACGGCCGGCACACCTCGACGGCGTGTCCGGTGCCGAGCTGCTCCTTCTGCTCGACGTAGCTGTATCCGTCGCCGAAATACGAGATTATCTTCTCCTTCTCATATCCGACGACGATATAGATATCCTTCTTCCGGACGAAATCCAGCTGCTCCAGCACCGTCTCGAGCAGCGGCTTTCCGCACGCCCGGTACATCGCCTTGGGCATTCCCGTGACGTCGGAACCGAGCCTCCGGCCCTTCCCCGCCGCGGGTACTATGACTCTCAAACCTTCCGCTTCCATCGGTCCGCCTTCTCACACATTGACTTTTTCCGCTCCCCGGCCTGTGCGCTCACGCGTCCCAGCCGCCGCGGGCGGCGTAAAAGCCGTCCGGCACCGGAAGTCCTAGGTGCTCGTACAGTCCGTGCAGTATCTTCTTTATCTCCGGGAGCTTCTTTTCCATGTCGGCCAGCAGCGCGAGCTGCGTCCGCGCGCGGTCGAGGTTCTGCCCGGGATAGAGGATGTTGTAATAGGTGTCGCCGTCGATGTGGTCGGCGAGGAACCGTATCCCGTCCTCCGACGTTATGACGGGCGCCGCGTACGGCAGGAGGAGCAGTTCGGCCTCCGTGAGCATCGATCCGCATTCCCCGAGATACCCTCTCGCGTACGCCTCGTACATCGACAGGTCGCAGCTCACCTTCGACAGGTCTTTTTCGTCGTCCTTCGCGGTATTCGTCCCGATGCGCATGCTGTCGCCGAAGTCGTAGAGCGGCGTCGACGGCATAACGGTGTCGAGATCGATGACCGCCGCGGGCAGGTGCGTGGCCGCGTCGAAGAGCACGTTGTTGAGCGAGCAGTCGTTGTGGCAGACGCGGTAGGGGATCATCCCCGAATCGAGCGCCGAACCGATGATCCCGAGCCTCGGCGCGTGCTCCCTGACGAAAGCGATCTCTGGCAGGACCGACGAAACTCTCCCGGCGGCGTCGCGCGAGACGGCAGCCTCGAGGTCGCGGTAGCGCCGCGGCGTGTCGTGGAAGTGCGGAATGACCGTCTTCACGTCATTCACGTCGACGTCAGACATCTCGCGAACGAACTTTCCGAACGCCCGCCCGGTCTCGAAGAAGGTCTCTTCCGAGTCGGGTATGTCGAGCGAATATACTCCGTCGACGTATGACATCATGCGCCAGCACCCGTCGCGCCGCAGGTACATACTGCCGTCTGCCGTTTCGACCGCCGTCTGCACCGACGGTCCGCCGCGGCTTCCGGGAAGGATGAAGCGGTCGCGCAGATGCTCCGTCGTAAGGCGGAAATTCTCCGTCAGGGCATCGACGTCGCGGAAGACGTTCGTGTTGATCTTCTGCAGCAGGTATTTGGATACGGTGCCGTCGTCGTCGCGCGTCACGACGCAGTATGTACGGTTGACGTAGCCCTTGGTGATGGCGAAGGCGTCTTCCGCCCTGCCCTTCACCCGGAAGCATCCCGCGATGTCCCGCAGCAGCTCGCCGGTGAGCCCCGACGGGCGTTCTGTCTCATTATCCATGTATTGGAACTCTTGCTTTCTCTTTTATTCTTTGCCCTTGCCCCTGCCCTTGCCTTTGCCGGCCGGTGCCCGCCCCCGCGGGGCATAATGTCACTGCAGGTCGGGCGGGTACGGGCGGTCCGGATCGTAATAGTAGTAGGTATGCGCTTCGGCCCCGGTCCAGAATTCTATCGTCTTAAAATCGTCTTTGTATCTCATATAGGCGAATTCCGGCTGTCCGGTCTCCGCCGAGCGCATGACGAGCTTTGTCTCGCGGTCGCGCTCCCCGCCCATGATCGTGTAGGACGTGATGATCCTGTATGTCTTCAGCTCGATCCCCGTCGAGCGGATCATGTATGTCACACCGTCTTTTCCGTAGAAATGCAGGAAGGCGTAGCTCTGCGTCAGGCTGCGGACCGCATATGTCCCCGGATGGAGCCTGGAATAGGTCTCCGGGGTCGCCTGTATGATCTCTTCGCCGCCGTAGAACTCATACGTCTTCTCGCCGCGGCCGTCCTGAAGGTCGACCGTGAAATACCGCCCGGC
>CADCPG010000038.1 GCA_902803255.1 uncultured Ruminococcus sp.
GCAGAGACTGGCTCCCGGCAGCGTAGTCTTCGAAAAACAGGCGCAGCAGATGCCCGCCTCCGGAGGCGGCATACCCGAACTCGACATGCTGTCGAAGAACTGACCCCGCGTCCACGTACCTGTCCCCGTCATAATTCCGGACACGCCGCGGATTCCCGGCGGCGGTGATGCCGATCCCGCCCGCAGGCAGCCGGACGGACAGATGCCGGGGATGATACATAAAAAGAGAAAGAATTAAAACCGAAAGGATACATCAGAAGATATGAAAGCCAGACTTCCGAAAGGCATGGGCGGCGGCCCCCAGAACATGAACGCGATGATGCGTCAGGTCCAGCAGTTCCAGGAGGAGAGGGAGGCGCTCGCCGCCGAACTCGAAGAGAGAGAATACGAGGTATCCGCGGGAGGCGGAGCCGTCAAACTGAAGATGAAGGGGAGCCGCAGGGTGGAGGAGATAGTCATCTCGCCCGATGTCATCGATCCCGACGACCCCGAGACACTGGCCGACATCATAGCAGCGGCCGTCAACGAGGGGATCTCGAGGGCAGAGGCCGACGCCGCGGCCGAGATGTCCGCGCTCGCACAGAAGTTCGGCATACCCGAGGGGGCGCTCTGATGCCCTCCGCGGACGGGATCAGGTCGCTCGACGTACTTGCCGACGAGTTCGGCAAACTCGGAGGAGTGGGCCGCAGAACGGCTCAGAGACTGGCTTTCGCCGTGCTCGACCTGAGCGACGAGGAGGCCTCGCGCTTCGCTTCGGCGATACTCGACGCCAAGCGCAACATACACCGCTGCCCCGTCTGCCAGAACCTGACCGACGAGGAGATCTGCCCCGTGTGTTCAGATACGACGCGCGACCGCAGCGTGATCTGCGTGGTGCAGGACACGAAGTCGCTTCTGGCAATAGAAAAAGTCCGCGAATATCACGGACTTTATCATGTGCTTCACGGCCTCATATCTCCGATGCAGGGGATCACTCCCGACGGCATACGGCTTCGCGAGCTTGTCGAGCGGGTGGGGACCGACGGTGAAGTTAAGGAGATAATCATCGCGACGAACCCCACGGCCGAGGGCGAAGCCACCGCGATGTACATCGCGAGGCTGCTCCGTCCCCTCGGAGTGAAGGTCACGAGGATAGCAAACGGGATCCCCGTCGGAGGAGAGCTCGAGTTTGCCGACGAATACACGCTCCAGCGCGCGTTCGAGGGCAGGCGCGAGTTCTGACCCTCCCCCTGCCGTCAGTTTTCGAACACGGTCTCGGCAAAGAGGATATAGTGATCGGAAGCGTCGCTCACGATCGTTCCGGCCGAGATCTCGGTGAAGCAGTCGGACAGTATGATGTTGTCGATCGCCGACGAACCGCCGGGGAAGGTAACGTGCCGGCTGTCCTTCCGGTTTATCATGAGCGGTGCTGCGAGGACTCCGAATTCGGAGAAGTCCTGCGTGTTGAAATCCGCCGTCAGAACGTAGTGGCGGCAGTCGCTCAGCATCTTCGAGATCGCTTCGAACTGCCCCGTGCGGAGGCTCAGCGACTCGTATGACAGATGGGTGTTGAAGAAATGCACCTCGGTACCGTCGACGTCGAGCACGGCGTGGCCTATCGACCTGCTCTCCTCGGTGCCGGAGGCGAGTCCCTTCACCGTGAAGCTGACGATCGGATATTTCGACATGATCATCGTTCCGTACTGGCCTCCGCGGTAGTCTATCGCCCGCGTGAAGCGGTAATACGGATATCCGGCGGCTTCGGCGATGAGCTTCGGCTGATCGGCTCCTCCAGATCTGGTGTTGAGATAGTCGACCTCCTGTATACCGACGATATCGGCGTCGACCTGCTTCAGTATCTTTGCCACGGCGTCGATGCCCTTCGCCGCGTGCTGGATGTTGTAAGACGCGATCTTCATTTTGAATGATACCTTCTTTTCTTCCTGGGTTTCGGGAGACGTTCCGGTCTCCGGGGGCAAAGCGGTCGTCTGCGCGGCAGCGGTATCGGCGGGATCCGTCCCGTCAGGTTCGGATGACGTTATGTCTTCGGTCGCTCCGGCGCTGCCCCGGGCCGGCTCTCCGTCCTCCCCGCACGACGGGAGGCAGAGCGTCAGGACGGCAGTAAAAAACAGTATGAGCGCGACTGCCGGCGGCAGTCTTACTCCCAGTAGCTTTTTGTGACTCATTTTCGATCCTTATAAATTCGTTGTTTTATTTTTGTACCGGTACAGAAAGGCTGAATAAGCGGATCATGGAAATCAAAACCGTAAAATTCGGCGGGTCGTCGCTCTGCGACGCCGCACACTTCAGGATGGTAGGCGATATCATAAAATCGGATCCTTCGAGGCTTTTCGTCGTTCCGTCGGCGCCGGGAAAGCGCAGCCGCGACGACGTAAAGATCACCGATATGCTGTACGAATGCTACAGGCTCTCGCGCGAACACGCGCCCGACGAGGCCTTCGACAGCGTATATGAGGTGATCTGCGGCCGCTACCGTCAGATCATCGAAGGTCTCGGACTCGCCTACGACATCTCCGGCGAGCTCGAATACATAAAGCACGCGATACTGCACCGCGCCGGGCGCGACTACGCCGCCAGCCGCGGGGAGTATCTCAGCGGGATCATACTCGCGAAATACCTGGGGTTCGATTTCGTCGACGCCGAGAACGTGATCTTCTTCGGAGAGAACGGCTCTCTCGACAGCGAGCGCACGGTGCTGGAGCTCACGGCCGAACTGAAGAGACACGGGGGAAAAGGCGTGGTGATACCCGGCTTTTACGGGATCATGCCGAACGGGACGGTCAAGACCTTCTCGCGCGGCGGCTCAGACGTCACCGGATCGATCGTCGCGCTGGCCTCCGGCTCGACTCTCTACGAGAACTGGACCGACGTTTCGGGCTTCATGGTCGCCGACCCCAGGATCGTCGACAATCCGCGAGTGATCGGGCGGATCACCTACCGCGAGCTCCGCGAGCTCTCGTACATGGGAGCTTCGGTGCTGCATCAGGACTCGATCTTCCCGGTGCGCAACGCCGGTATACCCATCAATATCAAGAACACCATGCGTCCGGAGGATCCGGGAACGATGATCGTCGCGGACGCCCCCGACTACGACAGCGGACGCGTTATCACCGGTATCGCCGGCAAGAAGGGCTTCTCGGTCGTGACGATCGGCCACGACATGATGAACTCGGAGATAGGATTCGGCCGGAGGGTCCTCGAGGTGTTCGAGGAGTACGGGCTGTCATTCGAGCATCTGCCGTCGGGCATCGACACGATGAGCGTCGTGCTGTCGACTCCCGAGTTCGAGAAGAAGCGCGAGCGCGTTCTCGCGTCTCTCGGGCATATGATACACCCAGACACGCTGACCGTCGAGGACGGTCTCGCCCTCATAGCGGTCGTCGGCCGCGGCATGGTAAGGGCAAAGGGTACCGCCGCCAGGGTCTTCGGGTCGGTCTCAGACGCCGGAGTCAACATCAAGATGATAGACCAGGGCTCCGACGAGCTCAATATTATCCTGGGAGTCGAAGAGGCCGATTTCGAGAAGGCGGTAAAGGCGATCTATTACGAATTCCTGCCGGAAGGCTGATCTCCCGCGGTCGACCGCCGGAAAACGGCCGGTGTCAGTCCATCTTCTCGCCGAGCTGTTTGCCGCCGAGGATGTGGAAATGCAGGTGCTTCACCGACTGACAGGCGTCGGGCCCGCAGTTGCTGACGATCCGGTATCCTCCGGTCAGACCTTCGGCGGCCGCGACCTTCGGGATCGCCTCGAATATCGCCGCGACGGCCGCGCTGTTTTCGGCGGTCACCTCGTCGGCTGATCCGATGTGCTCCTTCGGCACAGCCAGCATATGCACCGGAGCCTGGGGATTTATGTCTCTGAATACAAACACCCTGTCGTTTTCGTAAACTTTTGACGACGGGATCTCCCCGGCGATTATCTTGCAGAACAGGCAGTCCATTGCTGTCACCTCCAAATGATTGTAGATTATATTATATCACACACAGATCGGTAAAATCAATATGTCAGCGCTTAAATTCTTCGACGTGCACACGCACGTCTATCCCGAAAAGATAGCGTCCGCCGCCTGCGAGAGCCTTGGCAGATTCTACGATTTCCCGGTGCCGGGAAAGGGGACCGTCGAGGACCTCTCCCGCGTATGCATCGAAAACGGAGTGAGCGGTGCGCTCTTCCTCTCGGTCGCGACGAACGCTCATCAGGTGGCAAAGGTCAACGAGGGCGCCGCGGCGTCGGTCGCGTATATGCGCGGCAGGGGACTGCTGTCGTATGCCTTCGCAGGCTACCATCAGGATTGCACCGACCCCGCCGAGGTCGTCGCGCACGCGGTCTCGCTGGGTCTTTGCGGTTTCAAGCTCCATCCCGACATCCAGGGGGCGGACATCGATGACGAACGCTTCCTCCCGCTCTACCGCCTCTGCGAGGGGGCACGGCTTCCCGTTTATTTTCACATGGGCGACGACCGGCCGCAGTACAGGTTCTCCGAGGCGGTGAAACTGCTGCGCGTGATAGAAAAGTTTCCGGATCTGCGCGTCGGTGCCGCGCACCTCGGCGGATATTCCGCGTGGGAGGACGCCCACCTGCTGACCGAAGCTCCCGACATCTGGTTCGACACTTCGAGCAGTCTGTGGGCGATAAGCAGCGGATACGCGTCAGAGCTGATACACATGCTGGGCCCCTGGCGCTGCATGTTCGGGACCGACTACCCGGTGAAGAACGCCGACACCGAAAAGATACTCTTCGAAGCCCTCGATCTTACCGACGGAGAGCGGAAGGCGGTAGCCTTCGGCAACGCGATGAGATTTCTCGGCACGGGGATCGGGTGCGAATGACCGGCATTAATCTGATTTTTGCAGCAAGTCTGCCGAAATAAAAAAAACCGAAAGGGGCAAAACAATGAATTTCCTCAGATCAGTCTGGCCGACCCCCTTCAAGATCGAAAAGGGAAAGATCGGTTCCTTCATTATCCAGCTCGTGATATTCGTAGTCATCTGCGCCGTGGTCGGATGGCTGATGTCACTGCTCAGCGGCATCAAGATCGTGGGGCCCATCTTCAGTGTCATAGGTTCTCTCATGGGGATCTATTCCACCGTCGGCATCGTGCTCTGCTTCCTCAAATTCTTCGGAGTGGTCAAATAATCAGGCCGACGAAGCCCAGACGCCCGAGGCGCGCACGCGCCTGAGTGCCCGGCATCCCCGCGTCTGCCGCGGTACACCGTTCTACGGTATACCGCGGCAGATCTTTTTTTCGAAAAGGTATTGACAAACCGATGAACATATGATAAAATATTCATGTGTCCAGAAATATAGCAACTGACTGCAGGGTAGGGAAAGGTAGAAAAATGAGTCAGAAGATTTACGACGGAAAGGCGATCAGCCACCTGATATCCAACGTGGCGGAGGACGAGCTCTGCGACCTCGCCGAGCTCTTCAAGGTGTTCGGCGATTCAACTCGCATAAAGATCCTGTACGATCTGATCAACGGCGAGAAGAACGTCACAGAGATCTGCGCGGATCTCGAGATGAACCAGTCGGCGGTCTCCCATCAGCTGAAGCTGCTGAAGTCATCGAAGCTGATAGGCTCGCGGCGTGCGGGAAAGCAGATCATATACTTCCTTGCCGACGATCACGTCAAGACCATCATCGCGATGGGCAAGGAGCACATCGAGGAATGACCCCGTGCCGTCCGCAGGCAAGGGCGGACGCGGCGGATAAAAGAGAAGGAGACCGGAAGATGAAAAAGAAATTCAAATGCGAGATCGACTGCGCGAACTGCGCCGCAAAAGTCGAGGAAGCGATCTCAAAGATCGACGGGGTGAAGGACGTAAAGGTCAACTTCATCATGCAGAAATTCACTCTCGAGGCCGACGACGAAGTGTTCGGCGAAGTTCTGAAAAAGGCCATAGCCGCCGGCAGGAAGATAGAACCCGACTTTTCCGTCGAGCTCTGAGACGCGCCCGGGCGCGCCTCACAGTTTACCGAAGGGATCTTCAGACAGATGGGCGAAAAGCAGAAAAAGGGACTGATCAGGATATTTTCCGCGGCTGCGATATTTATCGCGCTGCTGATACTCGAGCACACGGGGGCGCTTCCGTTCATATTCGGGAACAGGTGGCTCAGCCTCGCGTGCTACCTCGTGCCGTATCTTATCTGCGGCCTGCCGGTCATACGCAAGGCGTTCCTCGGGATAAAGAACAGACAGCTCCTCGACGAATCCTTCCTTATGGTCATAGCGACTGCCGGCGCCGTGGCGACGGGAGAGAATTCCGAGGCGGTGGCCGTCATGCTTTTCTATCAGGTCGGCGAGTGGTTCCAGGACTACGCGGTCGGCCGCTCGCGCAGGTCGATAAAGGACCTCATGGACATCGTGCCCGAGTTCGCGAATCTCGTGCGCCCCGACGGGACCGTCGAGACCGTCGATCCTGACGATGTATCGGTCGGCGACGTCCTGCTCATACGCCCGGGCGAGAGGATCCCGGTCGATGCCGATGTCCTGACGGGCGAGAGTCTCATCTCGACGGCCGCGCTGACCGGCGAGTCGGTCCCGCGAGCCGCGGGGCCGGGCGATACCGTCGTGTCGGGCTGCATAAACGGGGACGGATCGCTGACAGTGAAGGCGACGAAGGCGTTCGAGGACTCGACGGTATCAAAGATCCTCGAGCTCGTCGAGACCGCCGCGGAGAAGAAATCGAAGACCGAGCGGTTCATCACGAGATTCGCGAGATACTACACCCCCGTCGTGGTCGCGGCGGCGCTGTTTTTGGCTCTGATCCCGCCGTTGTTTCTCGGCGACTGGCGGGGATGGATCTACCGCGCCTGCGCCTTCCTCGTCATATCATGCCCCTGCGCGCTCGTCATCTCCGTACCGCTAGCCTTCTTCGGAGGCATCGGAGCCGCGAGCCGGGCCGGAGTCCTCGTGAAGGGGTCGAACTTCCTCGAGCTCATGGCTGACGTCGACACCGTGGTGTCAGACAAGACCGGAACGCTGACGAAAGGCAACTTCAGAGTCACCGAAGTCATTCCGGCGGAGAGAATTTCGGCGGGGGAACTGCTGCGCAAGGCCGCGCTGGCCGAGTCGATGTCGACGCATCCGATAGCCCGCTCGATCATGCAGGCGCTGGCGGAGTCGGACGGCGCCGGGACACCTGATCCCGGGAGAGTCAGCGGGACCGAGAACATACCGGGTCAGGGACTCGTCGCGACCGTCGACGGTCGCAGGGTCGCCGTCGGCAGCGCGGAACTCATGAAGCGCGAAGGAGTCGAAGCTTTCGAAGAAGCCGCGGACGGCGCCGCGACGGTATGCTTTGTCGCGGAGGACGGCCGCTTCCTCGGCACCCTGCTCATAAGGGATGAGGTCAAGCCCGAGGCCGCCCGCGCCATCGCCGCCATGAAGCGCGAGGGAGTAAAGAGCACCGTCATGCTGACCGGTGACAGGAAGGGAGTCGGCGAAGCCGTTGCGCTCGAGCTGGGCGTCGACAGGGTGCACTCCGGACTGCTGCCGCAGGACAAGGTGGCGAAGGTGGAATCGATGCTGGACGGGCTCGGAGGAGACGGAAGGCGGCTGGTCTTCATCGGCGACGGCATAAACGACGCTCCCGTCCTCACCAGGGCCGACGTGGGCATCGCTATGGGCTCGATGGGTTCCGACGCGGCGATCGAGGCGGCGGATATAGTTATCATGGACGACGACCTGCGGCGCATACCGGCCGTCATGAGGATCGCGAAGAAGACGGTGCGCATCTCGAAGCAGAACATTGTCTTCGCGCTCGCCGTCAAGACCGCCGTGCTGATACTGACGGCACTCGGGCTGTCGAACATGTGGACGGCGGTATTCGCCGACGTCGGCGTCGCCGTGCTGTGCATACTCAACTCGATGAGACTGCTGGCCGTAAAGAAGACGGTCTGACCGGGTGTGGATGTCACCGTAAAGACACATGACTTCATCCGCGGGATAAGCAGCGGATCCGTCATGGCCGGGGAGCAGGCGCGGTGGACATAATAATACATTATAAAAAAAATAGCAGAGGCCGTTTAGTACAGCCTCTGCCGTTTTTTTCGTGCGCTCGGCATGCGCGATTACTTGGCGGTGAAAGTCCGCTACAGACTTGGCAGTAGGAACTGTTAGCCGAAGGCGGATTTGCGTGCAAATCTTATGTCCGTCGCGAGGCGGACGTGGGTTACTTCAATTCCCGCAGTATCC
>CADCPG010000039.1 GCA_902803255.1 uncultured Ruminococcus sp.
CGGCTGCACGATGGACGGGTGCGACCTCTCATTCGAATACTCCGATGTCGAGGCCGACATCGGGGGCTGCATCGATTCTGTGAAGAATCCGCGCAGCGGACACATCACTGCGGACAGCATAGGTGAGATCATCCGCTCAGATTCCGTCATGCCATGCGAATGTGTGATCACCGAAAGGACGAAGGGAGGAAAAGCGGAATGAAAGTCAGAACGATCCGTGCTGCATTGTTCAGGTGGGTCTCGCTCGCCGCCTGCGCGTCGGTGCTGCTCTCCGGCTGCGGTCCCGCAGTCCCCGGCGTGACGACCGGAGCGGAAGATTCGTCGACGGCTGCCGTCACCGCGGCGCCGCGCCTGCCGATGGTCCTCATGGAGGACGGAAAGAGCGTCTATAGCGTAGTCAGAGGCGAAAAGGCGGACGAACTGACCGTCGCCGCGGCGGTGGAGTTCAACAGGAGATTTGCCGGGCTCACAGGCTCCAGGCTCGACATCCGTACCGATTATCTGAAAGCGGGCGAGGCGGCAGACGCAGAGGCCCGCGAGATCCTCATAGGCGACACGAACAGACCCGAATCGGCGTCCGCCGCCGAAGGACTTGAGGCCGGATGCTTCAGGATAAGAACGGTCGGCCGCAAGATAGTGATCTGCGCTTCGAAGCCCGAGCTTCTTGAAAAAGCCCTCGACCGCTTCTTCGGCGAGATACTTGCGGACGCCGGCACCGCCGAGGCCGGAACGGGATACGCGAGTCTGCTGTCCGATATCGACTATACGTCGGAGAAGATCTCGCTGCTTTACGAGACTCTGTCGGCGGGCGGTACATTCTCATCCGTGTGCACCGAAATGTTCACGGTCCCGCTCCCCGAGGACGGTTTCTACCCCCAGGGCGGCTGCAGCGACGGACGGTATTTCTATCAGGGATTCGTCAAACGCGACTACGTAAACAACGAGAAGGACAACATCGACAGGATAGTGAAGGTCGAGATGGCGACCGGAAAGGTTGTGAAGGTGAGCGGAGATCTCTCGCTGAACCACTGCAACGACCTGTCGTACATACCAGAAACGGGGCAGCTGGCGGTCGTTCACAACAATCCCAACCGCACCTACGTGTCGTTCATCGACGCCGAAGACCTTACTTTCATCACGACGAAGAAGCTCACGTTCACCATCTACTGTCTCGACTACCAGCCGGCGGCGGGCAGATATGTCATAGGGCTCTCGGGAGGGCAGAACTTCCGCTTCCTCAACGAAGACCTCAAGATGGGCGATTACACCTCCGTCCACAACTCGACGCCGTCCACGAACGGCTATACCACCCAGGGCTGCGCGAGCGACGAAAACTTCATCTATTTCGTGCTGTACAACAGGAACGTCATCACTGTATACGACTGGGACGGGAATTTCGTTGGCGTCATCGAGCTCGACGTAGGGAACATCGAGCCCGAGAACATCTCGGTGGTCGACGACACGATCTGCGTGGGATGCGCGAAGAACGGCATGACTCTGTTCAAAGTCATACCGAAAATAAAGACCGAATAAATCCGGCAAGCGGAACGCCGCGGCAGTCGCCGCGGCGTTTTTGCGATATATAAATGCTGTCCGCCGGGACCGAAACACATCTCCGCGTATCGCCCTGGCGGCGGGCGTCACGGGCAGCGGGTTCTGTCCGGAGCTGTCAGTTGCGGGCCCAGAAGTCGTATACGTTCTCGACTTTTGTCCCGGGGTAGTACGCGGTGAGGATCTGGTCGTATGTCGCACCGGCTTTGGCGAGGAAATACACGCCGTACTGGCTCATTCCGACGCCGTGGCCGAACCCCTTGCCGACTATCGCGTAGCTGCCGGATTTTGAAGCCCTGTGGACTCCGGTGATCTGCTGGAGCCGCGTGACGATCAGGAAGTCGCCGTAGTCGGAGACGTAAGTGTAGTATCCGTTGGAATCGGGGAATGTCGTGACCGGTATGTCGGTCTCGGAAGCGAGGACCGCGGTGCCGGAAGATGTCATGACGTAGAGCGACTTCGAGCTGTCCTTCAGGGCTTTGCCCAGCGAAGTGAAGAAGTTGAAGGTCGACGCCGTTGAGTTCACGACTCCGTCCGACGTTTTTACCGAAAGGTTGCCCGAATAGTTCTGGCGAAGATCGATGATCTTGGTCTCGAGGACCTTGTCGTAGGTGTATTCGACCGAATTCTTGCCTATGACGAAGTTAGCCGAATAGGTGTAGCTGCCCATCGCGGCGTTCACCGTCGACGTCTTGGTGATAGTCGACTTCTTGCCCTTGTTGTCGGTCACGGTCAGCGAATAGACATACGTCGAGTCGCCGGTGATCTCGTAGCTGACGTCCGTGATAGACGTTCCCGAGACCAGTGACGAATTGTAGCTCTTCAGCTGCGTTGCGAGTTCGGTGGGCGAGACCTCCTTGAACCACAGGCCGCGGGTGATGGTGGAGTAGTCCTCCCACGGGGTCGGCTGCGAGCAGATGTAGGGCCCCGTGATCCCGCCCCAGACATACTGCGTATCGACGGAACATCCGCCCTGAGACGACGAATAGGCGCCTCCCACGACCTCGCTGCCGTAGGTCAGTACCATCTCTTTCGCCTCGGCGCAGGCCTGCACGACGGCGTCGTTGACCCCGTGGCGCCCGCTGTAGTTCTCGTCGGCGGACGACGCGATGTAGTCGCAGCCGTATACCGAAAAGCGCTTGTTGAGACCTGTGATCGCGAAAGAATTGACTGTCACGGCGAACGCGCCCAGCGCCTCGCGCGGCCATGAGGTGAATATCTCGGCCGGGAGCACGCCTTCGCTGTACTCCTTCATCCCGACGAGATTTATGAACGTGAGGTTGTTGTATTCCGACGTCTGGTTCCTGCGGAAGCAGAATACGCCGTCGTACAGGTATGAATTGAGCGTATTGCAGAGGTAAGAGCGCTCCGCGCCGTCGCGCTGTCTCGCCGCGACGCCGCCGAGGTGGTTCTCGGCGCCCGAAAGACCGAAAATTATCCTGTCGTAGTCCTCGTTGAGGAAGACGGTGCCGCCCGACGAGGGAGACGCGACCGACACCGAGAATCCGTCGAGCCCGGCGGCGATCGCCGCGGCGGCCGAGGAGGCTTCGGTGTATGTCGGGAAGGCTCCGATCCTGACGCAGCGCACGCCGTCGATGTAGGCGGGATAGACGTGGCCGTATTCGATGAGGTATATCTCCTCGAGTTCGGCTGCGCTGTCCCAGATGTCGCCGCCCTGGGCGCCGGGCGCCAGTGTCAGCTCGACGTGGTAGGCTCCTATGTCGGTGTCGGATACCGACGAGGCCAGCGAGCAGCTCTTGTATCCCGTTTTCAGGTTGGCGTCCGCGGCCGCGACGATATCGGTCTCGTCGGTGAAGAAGAGAGGTGTGAAGCTGCGGTCGGTCCGGCTTATGAAGGCGTCTCCGAAGACGAATCCGTACTGCGACGTTATCTCGTACGACGCCGATGCGGACGAGCCCCATCTGAGCGCGACGGATACGTAGAATCCCCGGTTCCTGTCGGTCTTCGACGACTCGAAGGCGTAATCCGAGAGGACTGAATCGGCCGCGTAACCGTGAAGGATGAATGTTAGCCCGATATATGCCACGCTCCCGATCATGAGGAGAGCGAGTATGACGGCGATCAGGCGGACGAAGAACTGTTTTCTGTCGGTACGTGACTTCCTTGTTCTTTTATCAGGGTTCGACAACCGTATAGTCACCTCCGATCATAAGGTAGGCGCCCCCGATGCTCGTGACGCGCACGCCCCTGCCGTCGGTCCCGCCGCGCGGCACGAGCACGTTGTGGAAGAGCTCAAGTCTGTCTCCGTTATAGAGCTCTCCGCCGTCCGACAGGTCGTTGAGTCCCTGCGCGGTGCCGAGCTCGGTATAGGGCGAGACTGCCTCGGCCGAGCCGGTGCGGAGGACGACTACTATGCTGTCCTCGGCATCCTTTGCAAATACCGTCGCTCCGTACGGGACGTGGACGGCCTCGTAGAGACGTCCGGCCTTTTCGAGCAGGGCGCCGTAATCGGCGGCAAGCTGTTCGGCCTGCTTCTTCAGAGCGCCGATCTCGCCGTCTTCGGAAGAAAGACTGTTGAGGCGGTATGTCAGCGTGTTGAGCTTCGTCGAGATATCGGAGATCTGGCGGAAGTCAGTTTTCAGCGTGGAGATGTCGGATTTGGCCGAATTCAGCGACGTACGCAGGCCGGAGATGTCGTCTGACAGCCCGGAGATGTCGGATGAGAGCGAGTTGAGATCCGACTGCAGACCGGCGACGAGCGCTCCGAGGTCGCTCCTTGCCCTGTTAAGATCCGAGCGGAGAGACGTGTTCTCCTGCTGAAGAGCGCTGACCGACGATTCGAGCGCGGAAAGACGGCTTAGTATCTGAGCCGCTCCCTCGTTCGATATGCCTCCGCCTCCGGAACCGCTGCCTCCGCCTCCGCCCGATACCTCGATCACGGCTATGCGTTCCTCGGCCGAGGCCAGACGCGAGTTGATATCCGCCAGCTGCTCTCCGACGTACGCGGTCATTGCCGAATAGGCGACGACCGGGTCTTTTGAGCTGTCGTAGGTCACCGCGGCAAACACGACGGTCGAAAGCGCCAGTGCGCAGAGCATCGCCGACGCGAAGATCAGTCCGCGGCGGCCGGCCGTCATTCCGGCCGATATTCTTTCATTTCTGCTGTTTTTCATGTGATTTTCCTTTCGGGACCGTCCGCACGGCGGGTCAGAGGGCTGTCGGAGAAGCCGGCAGCTTTATTTTTTTGTATCCTCTGGAGCTCTCAAGTTCGTCTCCGAAGTCGCGCGATGCGGAGGCGAGCTTAGCTCCGCGCTTCAGAGTGATGAGCTGCACGCCCTGCGACGTCCGTGTGGTCTTTACCGGTATCAGCGCCGAAGAGAAGACCGCGGCGCGGGAGTCGTCCGTTTTTACGAGTATCTCAAAGGGCTTCTTTTCCTCGAAGATGCCGACGGCCGGCGAGACCGTCGAGAAGGCTCCGGTGAGCTTTTTGCGGTTGCCCTTCACCGCGTACGCCGACGCGGGAATCTTCACGCCCTTGCCGTTCTCGAAGATGAATACGAAGTTCGAGCTCCCGTCCCATTCGCTCCCCTTCCTGCAGAAGAGCGGCTTTTCGCCGTCCGCCATCCCGAGCTTCGCCGGGACGAACTCGCCGAGCTCCGACGCCTTGCAGGTGTCGAACACCGATGCCGGGGTCCGGTAGACCTGGCCCATGTCGGTGAAAAAGGCCAGCTCGGAGATGTTCTCTCCGTCGAACTCGCACAAGATCGAGTCGCCGTCCTTGAGCGTGTGTGTGTCGTTGCCGCGGAGCGACTTGTCGGTGATCTTCTTGAGATATCCGTGAGCGGTGAAGAAGAAGTGTGCGGGGTAGTTCTCGACAGCGTCCTCCTTGCGGAACACGCTGATCTCCCCCGAATCGACTACCGTCGAGCGCCTCGGCTGGCCGTATTTCTTTTTGATCTCGGCCAGCTGCGACGCGATCAGCTTCTTCAGCTTGAGGTTGTCGGCCAGAGTCTCCTCGATGTCGGCGATCTCGGCTCTGAGCGAATCGATCTCATTTATCCTGTTGAGTATGTACTCTCTGTTGAGGTTGCGAAGCCTTATCTCGCATATGAATTCCGCCTGGAGCCTGTCGATCGAGAATCCGGTGCAGAGGTTGGGGACGACGTCCGCCTCCTTCTCGGTGCCTCTGATGATCTTTATCGCCTTGTCGATGTCGAGCAGTATCTTTCCGAGGCCAAGCAGCAGGTGAAGCTTTTCCTTTTTTCTGGCAAGGTCGAACGCCAGTTCGCGCCGCAGACATCCCGAGCGGAATTCGATCCATTCGGTGATGATCTCGTGCACTCCCATCTGGCGCGGGACCGAGTCGATGAGGATGTTGAAGTTGCAGGCGAACGAATCCTCGAGCGGCGTCTCCTTGAAAAGGCGCAGCATCAGCGCGTCGGGGTCGGTGCCGCGACGCAGGTCGAGGGTGAGCTTGAAACCGTCCTTGTCGATCTCGTCGCGGAAGTCTGTGACGTCGCGCAGCTGGTTTGCCTTGACCATCTTCGTCAGCTGAGCCATTATTGCCTCGATGGTGGTCGAGTAGGGGATCTCGAGTATGTCGATGCAGTTCTGCGACTTGTCGTATCTGTATACGGCGCGGATCTTTACGGGGCCGGTGCCGGTCTCGTAGACCGATTTCATTGTGTCGTGGTCGTATATTATCTGTCCGCCTCCCGGAAAATCGGGTGCGGGCATGAGTTCTAGCAGCTTCTCGGTGCTCACCTTCGGGTTGCGGAGCACGGCGGTCGTGGCGTCGCATACCTCGGCGAGATTGAAGGGGCAGATCTTGGATGCCATGCCGACGGCGATACCGAAGTTCGGCGTGACGAGTATGTTGGGGAAACTCGTCGGCAGCAGCACCGGCTCCTTCATCGTGCCGTCGTAGTTGTCGACCATATCGACGGCGTTCTTGTCGATGCCGGAGAACAGCTCCGACGCGAATCTGTCGAGCTTGACCTCGGTGTACCTCGATGCCGCGCAGACCATCGACGACGAATACTGCTTGCCGAACGACCCCTTGGAGTCGATCAGCGGGTGAAGCAGCGCGGCGTTGCCGCGGGTGAGCCTTACCATCGTGTCGTATATCGCGGCGTCGCCGTGCGGGTTGAGCTTCATCGTCTGACCGACGACGTTCGCGCTCTTGGTGCGCTGTCCCGTGAGGAGGCCCATCTTCAGCATCGTATAGAGGAGCTTGCGGTGAGACGGCTTGAACCCGTCGATCTCGGGGATCGCGCGCGAGACTATCACGCTCATCGCGTAGGGCATGTAGTTCTGCTCTACGGTCTCGGTTATCTGCTGATCGGTGGCCGGCGCCGGCGGTGCCGGTATATCCTTCAACCTGTCTTTTTCTCTGCTTTTGTTCGATCTTCCCGATCCGGAGGATGCTTTAGGCATTATTTTGATCTCTTTCTTTCGGAGTTTATTCTAAGGTGTGGATGTTTGCCGCCCGGCCGGGGCCGTCCGGCGCACTGCCTGCGGGGCCCGCGTTCACGACGGTATGTGCGGCCGCGCGTATCAGCCGGTTGTAAAGGGCGAGGCCGAGTCCGCCTTCGTCTTCTTCGACCGGAGGCATGTTCGCGAAGATCCGGTCGCCGGTCAGGGTGTCGGCCCGGCGCAGGGCGGAGAACAGCAGGTGCCCCTGCGAGAGCAGATCTTTCTCTGATCCGAGAGAGATCGCCTCTCCGCCGATCTGCGGCAGCTGTTCGTCGTAGCAGATGATTATGCCGCCGCGCTTTGCCTGTTCGGCAAAGAACGCGGTCCTGCTCTTCATATCGCCTCTCACGAGCGCGAGCGGTTTTGACGGCGCGTAATGCCGGTACTTCATTCCGGGACAGACCGGCCGCTCGTCGGCCGGAAGCTCACCCGCCGCGCCGGGGGATACCGTTACCTCCCCGCAGACGCACAGGAGGGCGTCGCGCGTGACTGCCCCGGGACGGAGCAGTTCGACCGAATCGTCTCCCGTGATCCTCACGATCGTCGATTCGAGTCCGAAGTCGGCGTCTCCGCCGTCGATTATCACGTCGGCGCGTCCGGCGAAATCGCGCAGTGCGAATTCGGCCGACGTGGCCGAAGGCCGCCCCGATATGTTGGCCGAAGGCGCCGCGATCGGCACTCCAGCGAGGCGTATGAGCGCGTTCGCGATAGGGTGCGACGGACACCGCACGGCGACCGTCTCGAGCCCGCCGGTCACCGTTTTCGGGATCGTCCCGCGCCTCGGCATGATGACGGTCAGAGGCCCCGGCATGAACTGCGAGGCCAGCCTGTAGTAGAGCGGGCAGGTCACGGCGTACCGTTCGGTCTCGGAAGGCGACGATACGTGTATGATCAGCGGGTTGTCCGAAGGCCGTCCCTTCGCCCTGTAGATCTTTTCCGCGGCCCGGCTGTCGGTGGCGTCGGCGCCTATCCCGTACACCGTCTCGGTCGGGAAAACGCAAAGTCCTCCCGATCTTACCGTCTCTGCCGCGATAAGCAGTTCGCCGTCGGTGAAACTGTCCCTGTCGACTGTTATATATGCTGTTCCGGAAAAGCGCCGGGACTCGAACAGTTCTCTGTCGGTCAGCCTTTTTGTCTGTCCCCGGCCCCGGGTATGCCTTTCTTCGCCTGTGTCTGTCATCGTATGTGTGCCTGAGTTTCGTATGTCATTCATTCTCCCGACGCCAGGCGTGCGGCGTTGTCAGCCGCGGCCAGAGCGTCGATCATCTCGCCGATATCGCCGTTCAGTGTCTTCTCGAGCCCGAAAGTCATGTTCTTCAGCCTCGTGTCGCGAACGATGTTCTCCTGATACCGGTAGACTCTGATGCGTTCGCTGCGGTCTCCGCTGCCCACCATCGTTCTCCGAGTACCGGCGATCGATTCCTGCTGTTCGCGCTTTTTGATCTCGTACAGCTTCGCACGGAGCATCTTCATCGCCCGGTCCCTGTTCTGGAACTGTGAGCGCTCTTCCTGGCACTCGATCACGATGCCGGTCGGAATATGTGTCAGCCTGACGGCCGATTCGGTCTTGTTGATGTGCTGGCCGCCGGCTCCGCTCGATTTCATCGAGTCGAATACGACGTCTGAGGGATCGATGCTCACGTCGACTTCGTCGGCCTCGGGGATGACGGCCACGGTGGCGGTCGACGTCTGTATACGCCCCTGCGCCTCGGTGAGGGGGACTCTCTTGACCTCGTGTATCCCCGATTCGTATCTCAGCCTCGAGTAGACGCCGTCGCCCTCGACGGCGGCCTCGATCCGCTTGTATCCGCCGAGGTCGGTGCGGTTCTCCGAGGTGACCGTGATCCGGAAGCCGGCCTTTGCCGCGTACATCGAATACATCCTGAAGAGGTCGGCCGCGAAGAGGCAGGCCTCTTCGCCTCCGGCGGCGGCTCTGATCTCGAGGATCGCGCTGCGCCGGCCGTCGGGGTCGGACGGGGCGAGAAGCTCGCGCAGCCGTGCCTCGGCCTCTTCGGCGTCGCGGCCGGCCGATATGAGCTCCTCCTCCGCGAGGGAGGCGAGTTCGCGGTCGTTCGACGACAGCAGTTCCTCGGCCTCCTTCCTGCGGCGGCGGGCGTCGAGCCAGGCCCTGTAACCGCTGACCGCCGGGGCGAGCGAGGAATATTCTTTTCTGATCTTCAGGTATGCGTTCATATCCGACATCACGCCGGGGTCTTCCAGCATTGCCTCAAGTTCGCGGTATCTTTTCTCGGCTTCACTCAGGCGGTCAAACATAGGTCGGTCGTCACTCTTTACAATTGGATTTATTCTTCGGCGGGTGCCGGGCCGTCGTAGACGTTGAAGGCGCGGAAGGCCAGCATCGTCTCGTAGAGGTCGGCTTTGGAGATTATCTCGTACGGAGCGTGCATCGAGATCACGGGGACTCCGAGGTCGACCGTCTCGATATTGTGCTTCGCTATGTATTTTGCGACGGTCCCGCCGCCGCCGGCGTCGACCTTGCCGAGCTCGCCGGTCTGCCACACGACGTCTCCTTCATCCATGGCTCCGCGGAGCCAGCCGACGTATTCCGCCGGGGCGTCGTTGGTAGATGACTTGCCGCGGGCGCCGGTGTACTTCGTCAGCAC
>CADCPG010000040.1 GCA_902803255.1 uncultured Ruminococcus sp.
CTTTCCCTCAGTCGGGTAATTAACCTTATTCTTTAATGAGCAGCTTGACCAGTCCGTCGAGGTCGGAGATATCCGCGTCCGCGATCTCGCTCTCCGCGGCGGCCGGCCTGTCCTTAAAGTATCCGCGCCTTATCCTCACCGTCCTCATCCCGGCGGACGCGGCGGGGGCGATGTCGTTCTTCGGCAGGTCGCCGACCATCACCGCCTCGCGCGGTTCGCATCCGGCGGCCGCCAGAGCGCATGCGAATATTCCGGTCCCCGGTTTTTCCATCCCGCAGTCGCCCGATCCGAAGACCGCGGACTTTACGAAAAAACGCGACAGTCCCATCTTCTCCAGTCTTTCCGGGAGCCCCGGCAGCTGGTTCGCTATGATCCCCAGCGAATACTTTTCCGAAAGCACACGAAGCGCTTCCGTCGCCTCGGGATAGACTTCCTCCCTGTCGCTCGAATAGCTCACATGCATCCCGCCGCAGCCGAAACACGATAGGGCGTATCCGAACGGGCCGTGCTTCTCCGACGACCTTCCGCCCTCGTACATCTTCTCCTCGAACTCGCAGAAATCCACCTTCCGGCCCGCCCGCTCTTCGAGCGTCGCGCGGATCGAGTCGAATCTCCCGCGGTGCGCCTCCGATTCGTCGGCGAGCGTCGATCCCACGTCGAAAAAAATCCATTTCACCGCCCGGAACGCTTCTTCCGGGCACTGTCTTTCTTCATCACCTGTCATGGACAGTGTATTTCTCCGTTCCCGTGCCGGCACGCGTCCCTCCCGGCGCATCCGGCCGTTATCGTCATTATTATACCACCGTGCGCTCCGGGTGTCAACTCCGCGCCGCTCCGAACGGCTTCCGTTCGCCGTACGGAGGGCAAAAAACTGTTGACAATTCAATTTATGTCAGTTATAATTATAATGTAAATTTGTATCATTACCGCCGGCGGCCGGCAGTCGGGGCAGCAGAGGCGGTAAACGGGCAAAGAAGAATACCGCAAGTACAACATATGAAAGGCTGGAAAAACGATGACTACATTCAAAAAGCTTATTTCACTGCTTCTCGCAGCCCTGTTCTGCGTCTCCTTCGCCGCATGCGCCACCCCTTCCGGAGAGACTGACGGCACGACCGCAGCTCCGGCCGGAGACTCGCAGACCGCTCCCGTGGTAACGGAAGATCCCGATGCCCCCAAGTACGATGAGAACGGCTACCGTCTGAGCGACCTCCCCGAACTCAACTTCAACGACGAAGTCTTCACCGTCCTCTACTGGAAAGACGTCGAGATGCCCGAATATGAATCCGAAGGCCCCAACGGCCAGCTCGTGAACGACGCGATCTACACCCGCAACTCGAACGTCGAAGGGAAGCTCCATGTCACCCTCGCCTGGGAAAAGACGGCCGGAAACGGAAGCAACATCAACAACTACGTCAGTGTTGTCGAGAATGCGTTCAAGTCGGGAGGCGCCGACTACGATATGCTCTCGTCATATTCCCGCACGACATCCAAATGCGCTCTTGACGGCTACGTGGCCGACATGACCGACCTGCCCTATCTCAACTTCGAGATGCCCTGGTGGCCCGAGAGCCTGCTCGACATCGTCCCGATCGGCGGAAGGATCTATTTTGCGTCGGGCGACGCCTCGATCAACGTGCTGCACTTCATGTACGGCATCTACTACAACAAGGACCTCATCATCAACTACAACCTCGAAGACCCGGTAAAGCTCGTCGACGATGACAAGTGGACGATCGCCAAGCTGCAGGAACTCTGCACCGGCATCTACCAGGACGTCAACCAGAACAACCAGAAGGACGTCGACGACATCTACGGCTTCACCACCGTCAACTACGGTCTTGACGCCTTCTACACCGGCTCCGGTCTGCGGCTCGTCGAGAATGAGGGCGGCGACACCCTCCTCACCATCTCCGAGGACTTCTACAGCGACAAGGCGGTCGACCTCTCCAAGACCCTCGGCGGATGGTTCAAGACTCAGGACGCCTGGGTCAACGGCAGCCACGAGACGCCCTTCGTCAACGGAAGAGCGATATTCGACCAGAACCGCTGCTATCTTGCCGACCGCAAACTCCAGGATGTCACCTTCAAGTACGGCATCCTGCCCACCCCCAAATACGATGAAAACCAGAAAGACTTCATCTCCGTCGACGGCAACCCCTTCTCTCTCTACGCCATCTACGGTCTGTCCGAGAACAAGGAGCGCGCCGCCGCCGTCCTCGAGTGCTGGGCAAGCGAAGCCTACAGAACGACGACCCCGGCTCAGTTCGAGCTCAACATGAAGGCC
>CADCPG010000041.1 GCA_902803255.1 uncultured Ruminococcus sp.
CGGAGACAGAAAAGCTCGCGAAAGCGCATCCGGACTGCAGCTGGACCTTCGTCAGGGGCAGCATAGCAGATAAGGAAACAGTCTTTTCGCTCTTTGAGAAGTACCGCTTCGACGTCGCCGTGAACCTCGCGGCGCAGGCCGGGGTGCGCTATTCCATCGATCACCCCGACGTCTACATCGAGAGCAACATCATCGGTTTCTACAACATACTCGAGGCCTGCCGGAGGTATCCGGTGGAGCACCTCGTATACGCGTCTTCGTCGTCGGTCTACGGCGCGAACAAAAAGGTCCCGTTCTCGACCGACGACAGGGTCGACAACCCCGTATCGCTCTACGCCGCCACCAAAAAGAGCGACGAGCTGCTGGCGCACGCCTATTCGAAGCTCTACGGGATCCCCTCGACCGGCCTTCGGTTCTTCACCGTCTACGGACCGGCCGGACGTCCCGACATGGCATATTTCAGTTTCACCGACAAACTTGTGCGCGGAGAGACGATAAAGATCTTCAACTACGGCAACTGCTCGCGCGATTTCACCTATGTCGACGATATCGTCGAGGGCGTCTGCCGCGTGACCGTCCGCGCTCCCGAAGTCAGAGAGGGCGCCGACGGCCTGCCGGTCCCGCCCTACCGCGTGTACAACATCGGGGGCAGCCGCCCCGAGAACCTGCTGAACTTCGTGAAGATCCTCTCTGAGGAGCTGATACGGGCGGGCGTGCTTCCCGGTGACTACGATCTCGCGGCCCACAGCGAACTCGTACCGATGCAGCCGGGCGACGTCCCCGCGACCTACGCCGACACGTCGGCGCTCGAGGCCGATCTCGGCTTCCGGCCGTCGGTCACGCTGCGCACGGGGCTGCGAAAGTTCGCCGTCTGGTACAAAAAATACTACCGGATCTGACAAAGACCCGGACAGGAGGATTTGAGTGAAAATGAAAATAGCCGTAGCAGGGACCGGATACGTCGGTCTGTCGATGGCCGTGCTGCTCTCACAGCACAACGAGGTCACCGCGGTGGATATAATAAAAGATAAGGTCGACCTCATAAACGAAAGAAAAAGCCCGATCTCTGACCCCGAGATCGAGCAGTATCTGGCGGAGAAGGAGCTTCGGCTCACCGCCACGACCGACGGCGACACGGCCTACCGCGACGCCGGGCTCGTCATCATATCAACACCGACGAACTACGACCCCGAACGGAACTACTTCGACACCTCGAGTGTCGAGTCTGTCATCTCGCAGGTCATCGCGGTGAATCCCGACGCCGTCATGGTCATCAAATCGACGGTGCCCGTCGGGTACACCGAGAGCGTCAGGGAGAAGTTCAGGTGCGACAACATCCTCTTCTCGCCCGAGTTCCTGAGAGAGGGAAGGGCGCTCTACGACAACCTGTATCCTTCGAGGATCATCGTCGGCGTGCCGGTCGGCAACCGCAGGCTCGAGAAGGCCGCGCATACATTCGCCGGTCTTCTCTGCGGGGGCGCCGTGAAGAAGGACATCGAGATACGCTACATGAACCCCACCGAGGCGGAGGCCGTCAAGCTGTTTGCGAACACCTACCTCGCGCTCCGCGTGTCGTTCTTCAACGAGCTCGACACCTACGCCGCCGTCCGCGGGCTCGACACGAAGTCGATCATCGAGGGCGTCGGGCTCGACCCGCGCATCGGGAACCACTACAACAACCCGTCGTTCGGATACGGGGGATACTGCCTGCCGAAAGACACGAAGCAGCTCCTCGCGAACTACAACGACGTCCCGCAGAACATAATCTCGGCGATCGTCGAGGCCAACCGCACCCGCAAGGATTTCATAGCCGACCAGATCATCGCAAAGCGTCCGAAGACCGTCGGCGTCTTCAGACTGACTATGAAGGCGGGCTCGGACAACTTCCGCCACAGCTCGATCCAGGGCGTGATGAAGCGCATCAAGGCGAAAGGGATAGAGGTCGTCGTGTACGAACCGACAATGAAGGAGGACAGCTTCTTCAACAGCCGCGTGATCCGCGATCTCGACGAATTCAAGGCGGTCTCCGACGTGATAATCGCCAACAGATACTCCCCCGAGATCGACGATGTCCTTGATAAAGTCTACACCCGCGATCTCTATTTCAGAGACTGACAAATGATCAAAAACCGGCCTGAAGGGCGGTTTTTGGCAGCTCATCGATCAGGCGGGGCACTGTTCCCGATCAGATGCAGTTCACGAGCTCGCCGGTGTTGCGGACCTGCGTTCTGACGGTATGCGCGTCGCTTCCGAGTACCGGATCGGACGGATATTCCGCGGGAAGGCCGAGCGCGCGCAGGCGGGACAGATAGACAGCCGCGTCCTCGACGCGCTTGAAGGATTTTTCAAACACGCATGGGAAGGCGGTCCTCTTCGGCGCCGGAGGATCGGCGACGGCTCTGACGACGGTCTGCGCGATCTCAGGCAGCAGCTCCGAGTTGTCGCGGAAGACCGCACGGTTGCGCTCGAGCTCTGTCTTTGTGATCACGGTCGCGATCCCGGGTACAGCCCTTGCCGCCTGAGCGCATGCGATGTCGCCGCCGGCGAAGAAACAGCAGGGGATCCCGTACGAGCCGGCGATCGCCGCGTCGATGTCGACCTCGCCGATATAGCTGCCGTCGAGCCGGTAGAACTGGACCTTCGCGCTGTTCATGGTGTGCGCCAGCACGCCGCCGAGAGTCCCCTCCATGGCGTGATAGCCGAAAAAGCAGATACGGTCGAAGGCGCCTTCGGCAAATCCGAGGCGCGGTCCGTCAGGCCTTATGACGGTGATGCGCGGATCGAGGTCGGAGGGATCGATGTTGCCTCCTCCGCCGTGGTTGTCCCAGAGGGCAACGGTCCGGGCTCCGGCGGCGAAGAGCGCGCCGGCCGCGGCATTCAGCTCGAGCGGGGCCTGCCGTCTTGCGATCTCCCACTGTTCGGTCCCGCGGTGCAGCCCTTCGTAGGGGACGCCGACCACTCCGCCGACGCCTTCGAGATCGCAGAGAAGCAGTATCCTTTCAGGAAATCCCATTTTCTTCACGGCCTCCCGAGCTCACGGAAAGAAAATCTCTTCGCCGGACAGGTCCGACCAGGAGCAGCTGTCGACATGCCGGGCGGGCGGGATCTGCGGCCCGGACCGCAGCGGCGCCGCGCGCTTTACCGCCTTCGCCGGGGCGATA
>CADCPG010000042.1 GCA_902803255.1 uncultured Ruminococcus sp.
CCGAAGACCTGCCGCTTCGCCTCGGCGACGTACGCGTTGCCGGGGCCGACGATCTTGTCGACCGCCGGTATGCTCTCGGTGCCGTATGCGAGGGCGGCGACCGCCTGGGCCCCTCCGGTCCTGAAGATCCTCGTGACACCCGCGATCTTCGCGGCGGCGAGCACGGCGTCGCAGATCTTCCCGTTCCTGTCGGGAGGCGACACCATGATTATCTCTCCGACGCCCGCGATGCAGGCGGGTATGACGTCCATGAGCACCGTCGACGGATACGCCGCCGTGCCTCCGGGGACGTAGACCCCCACCCGCTCGAGCGGGACGACCCGCTGTCCGGTCAGGCGGCCTGCGGTCCCTTCGGTGGAGAAGGATCTCATCTTCTGCTTCGAATGGTAGCGGGTGATCGACTCCGCGGCGTAGAGCAGGGATTCCTTCAGCGCTGCCGGGATGCGCCCGTACGCCGCTTCGATCTCCTCTTTATCCAGCTCGGGAGAGTCGATGCCGGCGCCGTCGAACCTGCGCGTATAGTCGAGCAGCGCGGCGTCTCCTCTCATCCTCACGTTTTCTATTATCTCGGCTACCGCGGCCGAGACGTCCGCGGTGCTGTCGGATCTCGCGAATATCTCGTTATCCGGCATGGCGCCGTATTTCATAATCCTTATCAAAGTTCGGTCCCTCCGGTGTTCCGTTTTATTTGCCGCAGACGCCCGCGAGCGCCGCTTTCATCGCCTCGATCGGCCCGCTGCCGCCCGACTGGTAGGCGGCCTTGTTCGCGATCAGCCGGGCGCTGATCGGGAATATCTCCTCCTTGACCTCGAGCCCGTTCTCGCGGAGCGTCGCTCCGGTCTCGACGATGTCGACGATCACGTCGGAGAGTCCAAGCAGCGGCGCGATCTCGATCGACCCGTTGAGCGGGATGATGTCGATGTCGCGCCCGCGCGACTGGTAGTAGCGGCCGGCCACGGCCGCGAATTTCGTCGCGACCCTCAGCGTGCCCTCTCCGCCGTCGGTGAAATCCTTCGGGCCGGCGACCGCCATCCGGCAGACGCCGACTCCCAGGTCGAGCAGCTCGTAGACGTCGGGCGAATGCTCGAGCAGTATGTCCTTCCCGGCGACTCCGACGTCGGCAGCGCCGCGCTCGACGTACACGGGGACGTCGGACGGCTTTACCCAGAAGTACCTGACCATGCGCTCGGGGTTCTCGAATACCAGGCGCCGGTTCGGTTCGAGGATCGACGGACACTCGTATCCCGCCTGCGCGAAGAGCGAGTAGACATTCTCGCCGAGCCGCCCTTTCGGCAGCGCGACGTTTATCCATCCCCCGCGCGAGAGCCCCTCCGAGGCCCCTGAGCGCTCGATGACGTCGATGTATACCGCAAATCCCACGGCGTTCGAACGCCGCTGCATGCGCCTCATAAGCCCCTCGTAGCGGCCTCCGGACAGCACCGCGGACGGGATCCCGCCCACGAATCCCTTGAAAACGACTCCGCTGTAGTAGTTCATGTCGCCGGTCACCGAAAAATCGACGGTGATGCGGCAGTTCCGGTCTCTCTTCGCCAGGATCGACAGCAGTTCGGTGAATTCGGGCGGGATGAGCCCGTCCGGCAGCCCGAGCGCTTCCAGCGCCGGTATCGCCGCCGGTACCGGCTGTCTGAAGGACAGCAGGCCGCGCAGCGCCTCGCGGTACCCGGCGGCGACGCCCGCCGCGGCGCATATGCGTTCGGCCCCGTCGGCGTTCTTCCCTGCCGCAGCGGCGTACAGTTCCTCCTCCGAGCCCGCGGCGGGGCTGCCGGACATGAGGATGCCGCGGAACACGAGCGGCCAGGAAATGCTCAGCACCGAGTCGGGAGAGACTTTCATCAGGGCGTCTGACGCCAGCATGATCACGTCCGCCGTCTCCTCCGCCGTCACCTTCCCGATGCACTCGACGCCCGACTGCATCATCTCGCGGAACTGTCCCGAGCGGCCCGACACGCGGTATACGTTCTCGTTGTAGTAGACCTTTTTCGTGACTCCGGGGTCGTCGGGCGTGTTCTTGACGATCGACAGCGTCACGTCCGGCTTGAGCGCCATCAGTTTACCGTCGGTGTCGGTGAAGGTGATCACGTTGTCCGAGATCAGGAACTCCTTGTTTCCGGCGTACAGGTCGTATTCCTCGAATTTGCTCATGCGGTATGGGACAAATCCCCGCGAGGCGTAGAGCTCCCGCAGCCCGAAAATCAGTTTCTCGCTCCCGCTGAGTATGGTCTCGTCTATGTCCATTTCTCTTTTCCGTCTCCGTCTTTCTGTTATATGCTCTGCTCTTCCGTTTTACTTCGCGTCTTTCGTTCCGGCGTGCTCCGGGGCGTCCGTCCCGTCAGACGCCTTCTCCGCGGAGGCGAGCCTCGCGATTGCCTTGACGTATCCCCCCTGCCCGTAGTTGAGACAGCGGCTGACGCGCCCGATCGTAGCGGTGGAAAGGCCCGTCGCCTCGACTATCTGCTGATAGCTCCTGCCCTCCGACAGCAGCACCGCGGCGTCGAGGCGCTTTGACATGTCGAGCAGTTCCTTCACCGTGCATATGTCCTCGAAGAAGTCGTAGCATTCCTCTATTGAGGAAAGCTGCATCACAGCTTCGAAAAGTCTGTCAATGGAACTTGTGCGGCCGATCATTTTTCTACCCCTTTTTGTGTCTTGTTTTTCTCCGTCGGTCTCCCGCGGCCGGTCCGTACACGCGTTCTCTCTCCCGGC
>CADCPG010000043.1 GCA_902803255.1 uncultured Ruminococcus sp.
AATTCCGCCAGACGGTGACTGTCAAGGGGTACGATTTCTTCATATTCACCTATACGTCCACCGAAGAGGACTTCGACTCGCATCTCGAGGACGTTGAGTCGATACTGACGTACATCTCGTTCAAATGAACGGAGCCGCGACAGAAAAGGAGAGGCGCGAAGTCTATCTCGACAACAGCGCGACGACCGCTCTCTCGCCAGCCGCCGCGGCGGCCGTGCGCGACGCGTGCGCCGTATACGCCAACCCTTCGTCATCGCACGCCGCCGGAGTCGCCGCGGCGAGGCTGCTCGCCGACTCCAGGGCGAAGCTGCTCCGCGCCGCCGCGGGCGGGGAGATACCGCCCGCCGGCGAGCTCGCCGTATTCACCGGCTCGGGCAGCGAGGCGAACAACCTCGCGATCGCCGGCGCGGGAATGAAGAAGCGGCATTTCGATTCTAACAGGATAATCATAACCGATTCCGAGCACCCGTCGGTGGCGAACACGGCGGCAAGGCTCTCCGAATTCGGCTTCGAGACGGCGGAGATACCCACCCGCGGTGGCGTGATCGACAGGGAGGTCCTCAGATCGGAACTGAAGCGCGGAGCCGCTATCGTCTCTCTCATGCTCGTCAACAACGAGACGGGTGCGAGATACGACATTGAGGACATCGCGGCTGAGGTGCGAAAGCTCGCCCCGTCCGCCTTCCTCCACTGCGACGCCGTTCAGGGATTTACGCGCACGGCGCTGCCGCTGTCCTGCGTCGACGCCGTATCGGTGAGCGCGCACAAGATCCACGGTCCCAAGGGCGTCGGATGCCTTTTCGTCGCGCCTTCGGTGATAAGTAAAAAGCTCCTCTCCCCGGTGATCTTCGGGGGAGGACAGGAGTCGGGACTGCGCTCGGGCACCGAGAACGTGCCCGGCATCGCCGGATTCGCGGCGGCCGCGGCGGAAGCCGCGGAGAACGCCGTGAGCGACGGAAAAAGGCTGTCGGAGCTGAACGCACAGCTGATCTGTGGCGTGACGGCAGCCGGCGCGAGGGCGAATCTCCCTCCGCGGCGCGTCGACCACATACTCAGCGTGACGCTCCCCGGGATCCGCAGCCAGACGATGCTCAACTTCCTTTCGGACCGCGGTATATACGTCTCGGCGGGATCCGCCTGTTCGTCGAAGGACCGGAAGATCAGCCGCGCGCTGAAGGCGTTCGGCCTTCCCGACGAAGAGGCCGAATGCACGGTAAGGGTGAGCCTGTCGGCGTACAATACCGAAGAGGATGTCTCGGACTTCCTCGCGGCGATGAAAGCCGGGATCTCCTCTCTGCTGCGCATGAGAGTGAAGCACAGGTGGTTCTGAATACGAGGATATTCGAGCTCAGGCGCCGGGGCGTCAGCCGTGCGCCGGGAGTGACTGTTCCGTCGTTCGTCCGGAGGGCGTGTGAACGTCAGTGATCCGAAATATAAAAAGGCCGATGTGACCGTCAGGGTCGCAAAGGCCATTTATTATATTGCCGCGGAGCACGTTCCCGCACGTCAGTCATTCCGCCGGTCTGTAGGTGACCCTGGCGAGCCTGTATACGGCGTCGGCGACCTTTTCGGTCAGCGCCTGCCGCTTGAGGTATCCGCTTCCGTACTGATTCGTGAAATAGGATTCTATCTCCTCGACGGTATAGCTGGCGCCCGAGCGGTTGTAGTAGTCTACGATCGACTGGATATACTCCCTGTAGGTCTCCTCGGTGATCTTTATCCCCTCGCCGGCGGCGACGCTGTAGAGTATCAGGTCGGACTTTACGTTTTTCTCGGCCTGTTCGCGTATCGCGGTGTCGTCGAGGCCGTTGGCCACGAGAAGAGCCTCGTAATCCATGTTGTAAAACTCGGCCATCGAGGCGTAATACGCCTTCGACGTCTCGTAATAGTGGTCGAACTGCTGCTTCGGCAGCTCTATCACCTCGGCTTTTTTGTCGAGGGCGTCGAATATGCCGGAATAGACGTTCTCGAATTCCAGGAACTGCTCCTGAGTCGCCAGATATTCCTTGAAATATGTCCTGTAGTCGGCCGCGGTCGTGTATTTGCCCTCGCTAAGCGTATCAGCCAGCGCGTCGGTCAGCTCGCAGACACAGATGCCGTGGACATTTATTTTGAAAACGGTCTCCTTGCCGGCCAGAGACGCGGCGTGGTAGTCCGCGGGGAAGGTAACTCTGACGTCGGTCTCGGCGCCCGCTTCGGCTCCGACGATGCCCGAGGCGAATCCGGGAATGAATCCGCTCTTTTCGTCGTCGAGCAGGATCGTCGCCTTGTCCGAGCTGCCGCCCTGAAAGGGTTCGCCGTCGAGGTAGCCGGTATAGCTGATCTCGGCCCAGTCGCCCGCTTCGGCCCTGCCGGTCGTGCGGAGAGTGTAGTGGCCGTAGTAGACCATGAGACCTTCGAGCTCCTCCTCGGTGATCTCGTCGGTGATCTCGCGCCGCTCGTACGTCGACGTGAGCTCGAGTCCCTTGTAGTCGAGCTTTATGTACTTCGAGAGGTCCTCGTTCTCGAGGTCCATCGGCGGATAGAGTTCCGCGGAAGGGGAGGCCGTCGTCTCAGGGGCGGATGTCGACGGAGCCGGAGCTGATGTCGACGGGGGAGAGGTGATGCCGAACTTCCCGAAGATCTCCGACGGGGAGCATGAGGCGAGCGTGAGCGCGCACACCGCGAGCGCGGAGGCCGCGGCGATGATTCTGTTTTTCATCTTTTTCCAGTAATGTTGTGAGGGTCGAAAATACCGCGTTACGGCATCGGCCGGTAACGCGGTATTTCTGTCCGGACGGCCGCGCGGGGCTGCCGCGCGGCGTTGACCGGTCAGTCAGTCAGTCAGTCAGTCAGTCAGTCGTTCTTTTTGGCGTCGTCCTTGACGTTGACTATTTCCTTGCCGTCGTACATGCCGCATTCGGGGCATACGCGGTGGGCTTTGATGAGCGCGCCGCAATTCGGGCACTTTACAAGGCTCGGGGCTTTGAGCTTCCAGGTGCTGGATCTTCTCTTGTCTCTGCGCGCCTGGGACGATTTTCTCTTCGGTACAGCCATGTTCTGTTACCTCCTGTATTCACTGATATTTTAATAAACAAACGGTTTGCCTGCCGCGCAGGCGGTTTCATTCGTCGGGGAAGAGGCCCTTCAGGGCGTCCCACCTCGGGTCGGTCTCCGGTTTCCCTCCGCAGTCGCATCTGCCGTCGGGCCCGAGCTTCTTTCCGCAGAACCGGCAGAGGCCGGGACAGTCGTCGGAGCAGAGGAGTATCATCGGGAATTCGGTGTAGACCGGTTCCGAGACGGCTTCGTCGAGATCGAGCATGCCGCCCTCGGTCTTCAGGTATTCCTCGCTGTTCTCCTCGATGACCTCGTCGGACACCGAGCGGTCGGCGACGACCGTGCGGTCGAATTCGAACTCCAGAGTCCGTTCGACCGGGTCGAGGCATCTGGCGCAGAAGCCGCGGTAGGGGACCGATACCGAAGACGTGAGCCTTATGTATCCCCCCGAGTTTACGATCCTGCCCTTTATGCGCGCTCCGGGAAGAAGTTCGTAGTCATCGGGGGCCGCGGCGGGGACCGTCGCGGCGTCGATGTCGATCTCTGCGGTCTCTCCTCTGAGCAGCGGATTGATATCGATGATCATTCAGACCTCCTCCGCCTCCGCATAAGCGCGGCAGGGTCGAAAAGCAACAGCAATTATTATAACTCCGTGCGCGAAAAATGTCAATGTTTTTTCGCCGTGAGCCTTTCGGTATCCTGGCAGATCACCTTTTCCTCGTCGGTCGGGATGACGTAAACGAGCACTTTCGAGTCCTCGGCAGAGATCTTGATGATGTCGGGCTGGCGGAAGGCCTTGAGGTTCATGACGGGGTCGATCTTTATGCCGAAGTAGTCCATGTCGGCGCAGACGATCTCGCGCAGGCGGGGGTTGTTCTCGCCGAGTCCGGCGGTGAAGACGACGGCGTCGAGGCCGTCCATGATCGCGGCGTATCCGCCGATATACTTCTTGATCTGATGCTTGAGCATATCGACGGCCAGGTTGCACTTCCCGTACATCGGGTCAGAGGGGCCTTTCGCTATGACGTCCTCAAGGTCGCGGGAGTCGGAAGAGAAGCCCTCGGTGAGGCCGATGTAGCCGCACTGCTTGTTCATGTATCTGTCGACTTCGTCGGGAGTCATGTTCTTTTTCTTCATGATGTAGGGGACGATGGCGGGGTCGATGTCTCCGCATCTCGTTCCCATCAGCACGCCGGCGAGAGGCGTAAAGCCCATGGAGGTGTCGATCACCTTTCCGTCCTTGACGGCCGAGATCGACGAACCGTTGCCGATGTGGCAGGTCACTATCTTCGTGCCCTCGGCCTTTCCGCCCATGATGCGGATCATCTCGCCGGATACGTAGCGGTGCGACGTTCCGTGAGCGCCGTAGCGTCTGATGTGGTATTTCTCGTACATGTCGTACGAGAGGGCGTACATATATGCCTCGGGAGGCATGGTCTGATGGAACGCGGTGTCGAATACGAGCACTCCGGGAACGCCGGGCATTACCTCGCGGCAGCCGTAGATGGCCTGGAGGTGAGCTCCGGTGTGCAGAGGAGCGAAGTCGTGGCATTTTTCGAGCTTGGCGATGACCTCGTCGGTGATGAGGACCGACTCGGAGAAGTAGTATCCGCCGTGAACTATGCGGTGGCCGACTGCCTCGATCTCGCTCATGTCGGAGATGACGCCCTCTTTTTTGTCGGTCAGCTTGGCGATGACGAGCCTTATGGCGTCGGTGTGGGTGGGGATGGCAAGCTCTGTCTTGGTGCGGTTGCCCGTCTGCAGGTTCCGGTGGTCGAGAACGCCGACGCTCTCGCCGATGCGTTCGCAAATGCCCTTGGCCGATACGCTGTAGTCGGACGTATCGAAGAGCTGGTACTTGAGTGAGCTGGAACCCGCGTTGACAACGAGAATCTTCATAAAAACATGTCCTCCGTTAATTGTTCCGGGCCGCGATCCGGCCGGATGTCGCCCCCCCTCACCGGGGGATGACGCCTCTGCCGCGGCCGGCGGCCGCCTGATTGTGTATACAAACCAATAAATTATACTACAAACTGTATCAAATTGCAAGTGTTTTTATTCAAATATGTAAGGATGCGGCGTCAGAAGATCCGATGCGGACGCCGGCCGCGGCATGAGCAGCGAATAGAGAGCTGCGGCGCGCTCGTCGCATATCCTCTGGAGCCGCGCCCCGGGCGTATCCGGGATGTCGGATGTGCGCGTCACGACGGCTATATCCTTGCCGGCCGCTTCACCGATGAAACGGCGGCCTTCGGGGCCGGCCGCGAGCAGCTTCGCGTATGCCGGCGTCATACAGGCGGCCGACGACGGTATCCTCATCGCTCCGAGGAGCATCGCCCTTCTGATGCGCGACGACGTATACTTTTTCGTCGACGCGAGCTCCGTAAAGCCGGCGAAGCTCCGCGCCTCGAGCGACGCCCTGCGGAGGCGCTCTCCGAGACCTCCGCCGCATTCGGCGTACGAGCCGGCGTTCTCCGCCGGCGTCATCCTCCACGCGCGGAGCATGAACTCTCCGGCGGCGTCGGGCGGCACGGGGCACCGGCCGTCCGCGGTCGCGCTCTTTACGGCCGCGGCTGAATCCGCGGGTATCCGGAGTTCAGACGGATCCCGTCCTTCCAGGACCGCCCGCCTTATCACCGACGCCGAAGGATATTCGCCCGGCAGCGTGTCGACTTTCCGGCCCGGAAGTGCCGTTTCGCCGTGTCCCGAGCCTTTCCGCTTTACCGCGACGGCCCCCGGGCGAGTTTCCTCAGGCAGTTTCCTGAGAGCTCTCAGGTATTCGACGGCCAGGATGTCGTTCGGCCCCCTGCCGCGCTCTCCTAGCCATATCTCCGCGGTCCCGCCGGAAGGCGAGCCCGGGCCGCGTTCCGGGGCCGGGGAGGCCGCCAGGGCCGCCAGTTCCCCGATGTCCCCGCACTCGGAACCGAACGCGACCGTGTCGGCGCCGAGCCTCGCGAGCACAGAGACGCCGGCTTCGGCGAAATATCCCGCGCCGAGCGACGAAAACGGGAAGGGAAGTTCGAAGACGGCGTCGGCACCGCACCGGAGGGCCGCCTCCGCCCGGTACAGCGGCGGCAGCAGAGCCGGTCCTCCGCGCTGGACGAAGCAGCCCGACATGAGGCAGATCAGCCTCTCCGCGCCGAGCCGGCGCAGTTCCCGGAACAG
>CADCPG010000044.1 GCA_902803255.1 uncultured Ruminococcus sp.
GAAATATATCAGCCCTTGAAGGTCCAGTCAGCCCCGACTGTCCCTGCTTCGCCGAACATCGCGGCGATCGAGACGATCTTCTTTTTGAAAAGCTCCGCCTCGTCCCCGGTGAGCGACATGCCTTCCTTCAGCGATGCGTTAAGGGCGTTCGTGAGAGCGGTCCTGTCGGATTCGGAGAGCTTGATTCCGCATTCTATGGGATCGATCTGCGGGGTCTCTGTCTCGTAGACCGTCTTTACCAGCGCCACCGAGATCACCTGCGAGCTCATGACTGACGAGACGAGAGTGCCGGCATCCGTTTTTCCGGGTTCGCTCCCGAACAGATTGCCGGAGATCTCCTGGCCGGATGTCGCGCCGGTACCGATCGCCAGCGAGTAGAGCGTGGTGAGCGCGGCAGTCTCTTTTGACATATCGACGCCGTTGCCCTCTGCGGCCGAGAGTTCGCTCAGGATGTTGTTTATGAGCTTCTGAAGGCCGGGGGCCTGCTGCGGCGGGATGCCGATCGAGGTGAGTTTTTCCTCTGTCAGCTGCTCTTTCAGGGTATCCACCGTGTCCTTGTCGAGGTTTTCGGAGAGCCATTCAAGTTTTTCCTCGACCGACTTGCTGTCAGGCTGGCCTTCCGAGAGCTCCTTGACTATCGCGGCGGATTTCTGCGCGGCCGCGACGGTGTTGACGACCTCGCCGCTGCCTCCGTTCGCTATCTTTTCGGCGGTCTTTTCGTCGATGATCCCGCTGTCCTTTATCTTTTCGCTGTTCACGATGACCTCGAGCAGTTTGTCGGTCCCGCCGTCGATGATCCCGCTGCCGTCCGCGGCGTCGAGCATGTCCTTCAGGGCGTCGGTGTCGAGGCCGGTGAGGATGTCGGACGGCGATTTGCCGTCGACCGAGTCGCTCACCTTCATCGCGGAGACGATCATCTTCTCGATCTGCTCCGCCTTTTCGGGGGTCATTTCCGCGAGTTCGACCGAGATACGGTCGAGGAGGTCTTCCTTTTCGTCTCCGTTCAGGCCGACGGCGTCGGCGAGAGCCCCGATCGCGGCTTCAGTGAGCGAATCGGCGACCGGCTGCATGTTGGGCACTTCGGATATCTTGCACAGGATGTCGGAGATGAATCCCGGCTCGGAGAGGGTTTCCCTGTTGAAGCTGAGCTGGCCGTCTTCGCCTCCAGTGATGAGTCCGGACCTGTCAAGTATCTCCATAAGGTCGGCGGCGCAGCCGAGGTCGTCGGTCAGCGTCTTTGACGTGATCTCGGAGAGCACCTTCAGCAGAGCCTCTATGATCCCGCTGCCATCCGTCTGAGGCGGTGCTATTCCCAGAAAATCGTTTCCTGCCGCCCATGCTCTGCCGGCGGAGGAGAGAAGTTCGGACAGTATGTCAGGTATGTCGGGGTTCGCCTCGAGATCCGAGACGAACGAGCGCACGAGTCCCGACGATGACAGCAGCGCCGCGGTCCCGTTGTCTGCCGCGCGCGCCAGATCGAGCGCCGTCGCGGCCGGGGCGGCAAGGCTTTCTATGACCTCGTCCACCGGTCTTTTTTCATCGCCGAAGCGGACTTTTGTGAGCGAGTAGAAGATCGCCTCTCCTCCCAGCCTGCGCGTCGAGAGGAGCACGGGGTTTTTCGACAGCGCTCCGGGCGGAAGCTCTCCGTCGAACCCGGCGTACTCTCCGGCGGACTCGATGAACGACGCCGTTTCGGGAGAGTCCGCCAGTTTTTCAGCCAGCGAGACGGTCCCTCCGAGCGGCATGAAGAGCATGACGAGGATCGCGATCCCGTTGACTATGCCGACCCCGAGGCCGGTCAGTCTGCCGGCCGCGCCCGACGGACTGTCCTTCGGGAAGACCTTCGCGATGAGCGGATTGAAGGCGCAGAAGAGGAGCTTGATCAGCACGAAGACGGTGACGAAGATTGCCGGCGCAGCGGCCGCCCCCGCGAACGATCTGATCAGAGCGACGAGCGTCGGGCCTGACTCAGCGAGTTCCGCGACGGTGAAGGAGGAACCTCCGCTCTTCAGCGCGGCGTCGGCCGCCATCACGGCGAAGTTGGCCGCGGCTCCTCTGAGCAGCAGCGCGGCGGCGAAGGCGATCACGGCGGATACGGCCGTCGTCATTATTCCGGCGAAGGTCTTGCGCGGGCGTCTGAAGAGCCCGAGGAGGGCCGTCGCGGCGAGAAGAACGAGCCCGGACGCGGTCACAGCGAGCGATATAAGCAGCAGTACCGTTTTTGAATCGGCGGACATGTGTTTATCCTCCTTCGTTACAGGATGTCAGTGGTTTCTGTCAGTTATAATATCAAATTATTATACAATAAAACGGAGGAACTGTCAAGCACGTATGACGGGCGTCAGCTTTGCTGACACCCCCGGCGGCAGCTTCGGCTGAAGCCACCTGTCGGGAATGACAGACTTGACAAAACACACGCCTGTGTGATATACTATTATGGTTTCATTCGCGCAGATACTATTATATACCCGAAAGGAATAAACAAAGTATGGATCAGGTAAAACTCGCAGAGTTGAAAAAGACCGCGGCAGACATCCGCCTCGGTATTCTTGAAGGCATACACGCCGCGTCATCCGGACATCCCGGCGGATCGCTGTCGATCGCCGAGATCATGTCCTACCTCTATTTCTCCGAGATGAGAGTCGATCCGTCGAACCCCGACTGGCCCGACAGAGACCGCCTCGTCCTCTCGAAGGGACACACGGCTCCCGCCCTCTACGCCGCGCTTGCCGAAAAGGGATTCATCCCGAAGGAGGACCTGAAGACCCTCCGTCAGGCCGATTCCTATCTTGAAGGGCACCCCGATATGAAGCACACCCCCGGCTGCGACATGACCACCGGTTCGCTCGGGCTCGGCGTCTCCGCCGCCTGCGGAATGGCTCTCGCCGGAAAGATCGCCGGCAAGGACTACCGCGTATACGCTGTCGTCGGCGACGGCGAGACCGAGGAAGGCCAGGTCTGGGAGTCCTCGATGTTCGCGGCTCACTACAAGCTCGACAACCTTTGCTATATCCTCGACCTCAACGGCCTCCAGATCGACGGCAAAATCACCGACGTCATGGATCCCACGCCTCACGACAAAAAGTTCGAAGCCTTCGGCTTCAATGTCATAAACGCCGACGCCCACGACTTCGAGTCGCTCGAGAAGGCCTTCGCGGCCGCCAGAGCCTGCAAGGGCAAGCCGTCGGTGATCATCGCCCGCTCGACGAAGGGCAAGGGCGTCTCCTTCATGGAAAATCAGGTCGGATGGCACGGCGCCGCGCCGAACGACGAGCAGTACGCTCAGGCGGTGGCCGAGATCAAGGCGTCGCTCTGACGTCCCGTCCCCGAAAGAAAGGATCAGGAGAAACGAATCATGGCAGATAAGATAGCAACAAGAGAAGCTTACGGAAACGCCCTTGCCGAATTCGGCGAGAAATACGATTTCGTCGTGCTCGACGCGGA
>CADCPG010000045.1 GCA_902803255.1 uncultured Ruminococcus sp.
CGCCGCGACGGGCAGGAGCGGCACCGGAGGGATGCTGCTCATCGGGCTCGGCGTGCTCATATGCGCCGCCGCGGGATACTTTGCCGGAAGCATCAGCCCGGCGATAATCATCTCGAAGAGGATATTCGGGACCGACATCCGCGAACTCGGCAGCGGGAACGCCGGCATGACCAACATGTTCCGTACGTTCGGCAGATCGGCGGGACTGCTGACGCTGGCGGGCGACTTCGCGAAGACTCTCGTTTCGGTCGCCGCCGGCTACGCCGCGCTGGGATACACCGGATCGTGGGTCGCAGGACTTTTCTGCGTGCTCGGACACATGTTCCCGGTCTACTACCGCTTCCGCGGCGGAAAGGGAGTTCTCGTGTGCGGAGTCATGCTGCTGTTTACAGATCCGCTGGTCTTCGTCATCGTTCTGGCGGTCTTCGCCGCGGTGCTCGTCGGTACCCGGATGGTGTCGATGGCGTCGGTGATGTCGGCGCTGACCATGCCGCTGTTCTTATACGGAGTCTACGCCGTTTTCTTCGAAAGCGGGGCGTCAGCGGGAATACGGATGCCGATCGCCGCGGTCATAGCCTTCCTCGTGGTCTTCGGACACAGGGAGAACATCAAGAGGATTAAGGAAGGGAAGGAACCCAAGATCAGCATACCCTTCCTCGACAGGAAAAAGAAATGACGAAAAGAGCCGCAGCTGTGATACTGCTGCTTCTGATCATCCCCGCCGTCTTTGCGGTGCGCGGATACGTGAAGTGGAAAAAAGAGAATAGGCACGTCGCGGAGTACGGCGAGAGCATCGACGAGATAATAGTCGGAGTCGACACCTACAAAGCGGTGAAAACGGCCGGAGACGGCGAAGGGGAAGAGGAGAGCTTTCTGTTCGAACTCGGAGAATTCGTCGGCAAGGTCGGCGGCAGCCTCACCGGAGCGCCGCTCTACCGCGTGAAGAACGATACGAAGGAACTCTATTACGCCCTTGTCGGCGAGCACGGTCCCGTGCTCTACTCGGAGAGCGGGAGACTGGAGGACGTCGATCCCGAAGGCGGGATCACCGCCCTGTCCTTCAACTCCTTCAGATACAGGACAGACGACCGCGGTGTCATCGGCGCCCTGGAAGCCATCGCGGAATCGAAGGACTCGCCCGCGACGTTCGTCCCCTCCGACTACGCCACGGCGGGCGAGAAGAAGGCGGCCGGAGGCGCGATAGGCATCGACTCTCCCGGCATCGCCGGATTCCGCGTGTTCAGGGTGCGGACCTGCCTCGGCGGGTCGGCGGTCGCCACCGGCAGTCTCGGGCGCATTGTTCTCATCACAGGTCGCAACAGATGGTATTTCATTTCCGACGACAGCTACGCGAGGGAGAAGGAACTCTCGGAATCGGCGAAAGACTCGGACTACGTTCCGTCATACAGCGCGCAGCGGATCGAAGGGATCGCCGACATCAGGATGCTGAAGGCACTTCTCGACCCTGACGAAGAGGCTCAGACGACAGCTGCGGCAGAGACGGCGGATCTTACCTCCGCCGCCGCGGAAGGGTAGAAAAAGGGTCAGATCGCCCCTGAAAGGCCGGAAAAACGGCCTGTTCATGAAAAAGTCACAATTTTTGGTCATTTTTCACAAAGAAAACAAACAGCCGGGCTTCAGGACAACGTTCGGAGGCCAAAAAAAGTTGCGGCCGCAATGATATTGCGGCCGCATTGTAATTATAATTTACCTATATGAGTGAAAAATGTAGCAGATTTGTGAAAAATGCGCCCGAAATAGGGGCGTTTTTTGATTCGCGGTAAATTGTAATTACTAATTAGATCCGCTTCGTCAATTTGCTGTCATTAAAAGTCGAGTTCCGATGTGTCCAACGGCGTGACGCAGTCAGACGACGGCCTGAATCGGTCTTGAAAATTCGGCCTTCCGGCCGGACTTATTTATAAATAAGCTTTTTGCTCGCAGACTTGACATTTGCGGATTTTGTGATATTATATTATGTATACATAAATTACCCGGGAGGAATCATTCATGACCAAGAAATTCCAGCGGGGCCTGGCTCTCTTTCTGGCGGTGCTGACCGCCGCAGGCTGCTTCGGCATATCCGTTTCGGC
>CADCPG010000046.1 GCA_902803255.1 uncultured Ruminococcus sp.
CTTTTCTGGGAAAAGACCCGCGAGGCTGCGGTCGAAGAGATAAAAAAGCGCGGTGAGCGGACCTGGAAAAAGTTCTCGAAGGGACTTTCGCTGTCGCTGAAACTCGACGCCCTGCCCCCGGTCGGGCGCCTCTTCCGCAAGGCAGCGATGCGTCAGGTGCGCGACGGCCTCTTCGGCGAGAGCATCTCGTTCATGATAACGGGCGGCGGCTGCGTCAGCAGAGAGACGCTCGAGTTCTTCAACGGCATCGGGTACAGGCTCGTCAACGGCTACGGTATGACCGAGACCGGGATCACGTCGGTCGAGCTGGGCGACAGCCTGCGCATCATCTGCTCGGGCTCGGTCGGCATGCCGCTCGACGGAATAGATTATTCGCTCGAAGACGGGATACTGACCGTCGAAGGCCGGATATCCGACTGCACCTTCCGCGAGGGCGTCAGGGTCCCGTCGGAGGGCAGGTTCGTCACCGGCGACCTCGCGTCGCGCGACGGGAAGACCGGCAGGTGGTATATCCGCGGCCGCTCCGACGAACTGGTCGTCGGAGCCACGGGCGAGAACCTCAATCCGAATATCGTCGAGCCGCTGTTCGACGGCTGCGGCGCCCGCGGTGTCTGCCTCTGCGGCGTCGGCGATGTCCCGGTACCGACGCTCGTCGTGTCGTGCGACCCGTATATCACAGAAGAAAACCTCGCCTCGCTGAAGGAGAGGATAACCGCCGCGGCGGCCGCCGCCGGACTCACCGGCCTCATAGGCGGATACTACTTCACCTCCTCCCCGCTGATCGGGAAGGACGACTTCAAGCTCAACCGCAGGCTCATCGCCGGGCGCGTCGCGTCGGGCGAACTGCGAAAGATCGTCTGCGGCGGAGAGAGGCTCGACGGCGCGGCGGACCCCGAACTGCTCGCCCGGATCCGCGCCGCCTTCGCGGCCGCGCTGGGCAAGGACCCCGGGGACATCAGCGACGACGCCGACTTCTTCGCCGACTGCGGCGGGAGCAGCTTTGACTGGTTCGCGATGACGTCGGGCCTGTCCGAGGCGCTGGGGATCGGCTTCCCGCAGTCCGCCGACGGCCTTTCCAGCATAAAAGACATATACAACTATTCGGAAGACAGGAAAAAAGATTGAAATTTCTCACTGGCGCCGTAAACTGGTTCACCAAGATCACCGGGTGGCCGGTGCAGTTCTGCTGCTTCAGGACCCGGATATACTATGAGGACAGAAAAGTCCAGGGGAGACGGCTCCCGAAGGGATCGATACTCATATCGAACCACACCGCGGTATACGACTACGCCGTCTGGCTCTTCGTGTTCGCCGCGCACACCGTGCGCTTCCAGATGGCGGAGGTGCTCTTCGGAAAGAAGGTCTTGGGTCCGTTCCTGCGGGCGATGGGCGGCATTAAGGTCGACCGGGGCGCACACAGCCTCGACAGCCTCGACGAATGCGCGGAGATAATCCGCCGCGGCGGCCGGGTCGGGATCTTTCCCGAAGGCCGGATTCCGCTGAAGGGCGAGGAGCGCCCGCTTCCCTTCAGGGTCGGCGCCGCCTGCCTCGCGCTGATGACCGGAGCGCCCGTCGTGCCCGCCGTGACCGACGGCAGTTATTTCCGGAGGGAGCGCGCGCACGTGCTCATCGGGAAGCCGATATATCCGTCGGAGATAATAAGTGACCCGGAGGGCGGCGGCGCCGGTGACAGGGAAAACATCGAAAAGCTCAACCTCGTCATGAGAGAGAGGATCAGGGAACTGAGCGTGATGCTCGAGAAAATGAAGTCCGGCGGCAGTGCCGGACAGGCCCCGGAGGTATCGCAATGATCGACGAAGAAAAGACGGCCGGAGAGAGCACCGGAATGCGGATGACCGAAAATCCGGAAACAGACCGGGACGGCGCCGGGCGCGAGACCGCCGCCGGGCCCGCGCCGAACGCACAGAACGCGGACGAAGCGGGCAGCGCCGGAAACGGCAGAGCCGGAGACTACGATGTCGGAGACGAATACGACGACCCGCCGGAGGAATCAGCCGGAAAGACCGGCGGCATATCCTCCGCGATGAAGCGCGCGGGGGCGGCACTCGCCTCGCTCGGCCGAAAGATCCGCGACGCGGCCGTGAAGCTGTGGAAGAAGATCGACGGACCGGCCGTCTGCCGGGGCCCCGGGAAGCGCAAACTCTTCTCATGGAAGTACTTCATTCACGACTTCGTGAAGGCGACGGCCGTAATTCCCGGGCTGATCTGGTTCAGGCCGAAACTGATATACGCGGGACAGAAGACCCGCCTGCACGGCGGCGCCCTCGTGATCTCGAACCACATCGGATACTTCGATCCGATCTATCTGATGTTCGCGGTATGGTACAGGCGGCATCACTTCGTGTGCAGCAAGGAATTCTACGCGTCGAAAGCCGGCAGTTTCTTCTTCCGCAACTTCCTCACGATACCCGTCGACAGGGAGAACTTCGCTCTCGATTCGTTCAGGCAGATCACAGGTGAGCTGAAGGGCGGCTCGCTCGTCAGCATCTTCCCGGGCGGACACATCGACCGCTCTGAGGACGGCGTCGAGACCTTCAAGTCCGGAGCCGTGCTCATGGCGATCAAGAGCGGCGCGCCGGTGATGCCGGTGCTGCTCACAAAAAAGAAGCACTGGTACTCCAGGCTGACGGCGGTC
>CADCPG010000047.1 GCA_902803255.1 uncultured Ruminococcus sp.
GCGGCGGCTTTCGGGACTTCCTTATATAAATAGGCGAGTCTCACCGCGGCGTATGCCGCGCAGACCGTCTCGAAGAGCGCCTCGAAGCATAGCTCCCCGTCTCCGGTCACTCCCATGAAATAACCGACTCCGACCGATATCCCCGCGACTCCGCAGAGCACGACGGTGCACAGCCCGGCCGCGATGTACTGCCTCGGTCTTACTCTGTCGCCGCTGTCTGAGATCTCGAACCTGTCCTCGAACAGCAGGAAAAGCATCGCCGCGATCAGCGCGAGCTCGGAGATCATCTTGTTTGCTCCGTTCATGACCGACGTCATGTCGAAATAGAGCAGCGTCATCCCGCAGACCGCGCGGACGGGGGGAGCGAGTCCGAACAGGATCCTTGCGTTACGCATTCCTCCGCCGGCGGCTTTCTCCCTTTTCCTTCCGTCGGCGCGAAGGAAGAACGACACTGCCGAGGCCAGCGACGACAGCATGATCAGCAGCGTGATCACGCCTGTGATTCGAAGTATCCTCGTGTTCGACGATCCGGCCCCGCCCGTGAACAGATAGGCGAACTCGGCGCGGTAGGCGGCGTCGGTAAAGCGGATCGCGCGGTAGCCGAAGTCGGCGATCAGCACGAAGGCGGCAAACACCGAGACGAAATACGGCGCCCCGCCGTCGTTCAGCGCTCCCTTCGGCGAGTTCTTCGGGAAGAGGAAGAGCGTCGACAGACATATGAGCACGGCGATAACCGTCAGCGCGTTCGCGACGGCCGGAAGCGCCCCGCCTCTGAAATACCCGGGCTCGGGATCGTACGCGAACGCAAGCGCGAGGATCCGCAGCAGCGCCGCGATGACCATAAGCGCGACGGCGGCCCCGAGGAACACCCTGAGCCTCGATACGGCGACTGCCCTCGCGTTCTCTTCGCCGGTCATTTCCGTCCCGGGCTCCTTACCTGTCCCCGCGGGCTTACGGTCCGCGGCGGCATCCGCGGATACCTCTTTCGCGTTATCGACGTTCTCCGGAGGAACGGTCCCTCCGGCACTTCCGTTCATTATGTCCCTGTTCATGTCTTCCAATTCGGATGCCTCCCCGCTCCGCCGGTTTTCCGGAGCCGTCAGCGCGAAACGGGCCCCTGATGCACGCAGGCTTTCCGCTCCCGGAGACCGTCCGGACGCGAATAAGCCGCGGTACCGCGTATTCCCGTCACTTTTTACTGTCCTGTAACTTTATTATTTTATCTCAATAATGTTAACAAAGTGTTAACAATGGTTATTTTCGGGAAAAACACGAAAAACGGCGCGAAAAAGTATTGACAAACGGATAAAAGCGATGTATAATATTGCGCGTTATCCAAAGACAGCAGGTTCCCGTAAAAGCTGATGCCACCCTGCCGAGGAGACTTCATAAATACAAAGACTTGTTTTATGTATGTCCTTTTCCCCGGCCGGTATCCGCCGAAGCGGGAAAAGGATGATTTTTTATGCGAAAAATTACAAAGGAGGAACTATAATGCCCAGCAATTCCATTCTTGAGCAGAAGCAGAAGGTCGTAGCAGATCTTGCCGAAAGTATAAAGAATTCGGTATCGGGCGTTGTTGTCAACTACCAGGGCATCACCGTCGAAGACGATACCAAGATGCGCAAGGCGCTCCGCGAAGCGGGAGTGACCTATCAGGTCATCAAGAACTCCCTCACCGGCAGAGCCTGCGAGGAATGCGGATATCCCGAGATCAAGTCCTGCCTGTCCGGCATGACTGCCATCGCGGTCAGCAAGAACGACGCCGTCGCACCGGCCAAGATCCTCAAGGAATACGTCGACAAGATCGAGAACTTCAAGTTTCTCGCCGGTTACGTCGACGGAGGATTCATCGATGCGGCCGGAGTTGAAAAGCTCGCCGGCATCCCCGACAAGAACACTCTCATCACTCAGCTGCTCGTATGCATCCGTTCACCTCTCGTGAACCTAGTTTACGTACTCGACCAGGCCGCCAAGGCCGGAGCCGAGCCCGCGGCAGAAGCCGCTCCCGCCGCCGAATGACCTTCGGGCGAGCATCAGATCAATAATTATTCTGGAGGATTTTAGAAATGGCAAACGAAAAAGTAACAGCTATTCTTGAGGAAATAAAGGGCCTCACCATTCTTGAGCTCGCAGAGCTCGTGTCCGCCGCCGAGGAAGCCTTCGGCGTATCCGCGGCCAACATCACCGCCGGCGCCGCCGCCGCTCCCGCCGCTGCCGCCGCAGCCGTCGAGGAGAAGACCGAATTCGACGTGATCCTTGCCAGCTTCGGCTCGAACAAGCTCCCCGTCATCAAGGTCGTCCGCGAGATCACCGGTCTCGGACTCAAGGAAGCCAAGGAGCTCGTCGAGAGCGCTCCCAAGGCCCTCAAGGAAGGCGTTGCCAAGGACGAGGCCGAGGCCATCAAGGCTCAGCTCACCGAAGCCGGCGCAACAGTAGAGATCAAGTAATCACCTCCTTTTCCGGAAAAAAGCTGTCTTTACGGAAACTGCCCTCACGGGCAGAAAAAGACTGCCGTCCGCGGTTCATCCGCAGGCGGCGGTCTTTTTTTGATACTGTCGTATTCCCCGGCGTGTTTTTTCCGGGGAGAGCGGACATTCAGGCCTGGCTGCCCGCCTGTCTCCGTCTTCAACCTTTCCGGAGATGACGTCGACGGTCATACCGAAGACCGCGGGATCCGGTCCCCTGCCGGGCAGGCAGCAAAACTTATTTCCTGAAGATTCCTCTTTTTATGAGCTTTCCGATACCCGCGGCGATCACGGCGGCCGCAGCGACGGATCCGACCGCCGCGGCGGTGCCTTCGGCGGCGGTGAGCCTCGCCTTTCTTGAGTGCTCCTCCGCCTTTCTGTCCTTCCTGTCCGCCTTTTCGGCGCGTTTTTTCTCATGACGGCCCGGCAGGACGGTGCGGACCGTCCCGCTCTGTTCTTCGTCGACGCGTCCCGGACGCGGCTCGACGAATCCGGTCTCGGTCAAGCTTCCCGTCATATTCGGGATATATACGTATCTTCTCGCCTCGTCCGGGTGATCCAGCCTGTCGTAACGGAGGAAGCAGTTCCAGTTCGCGCGGCTCACCGCCTCCGCGCCCTGGCGCAGCACCAGACGTCTGCCGTCGGAGCCTTCGTTGAGCAGCCTCGCGGTCGCGACGACTATATCCTTTCCCTCCTCGAGCGACGTCCCGTATCTCGCGTTAAAGTCGCTCACCGTCAGTTCCGAGCCGTGTCTGTCCCAGATCACGAGCGAAGACCTCGGCGCGATCTTTATGCCGTCGAGTTTCATGGTGTGGGCGTCGTCGACAGTCTTTCCGGAGGAGACGACCTCGCCGATATCCCATCCCGAGAGATCGGCCTCGACGTTCGAGGAGTTATACAGCGTTATATACGGGAAGGGATTCTTCACCTTTTTTGCGCCTTCACACTCCGGCACGAAGGGAGACGTCGACGGCAGGACCTCGGCTATGCGCAGCGGGGAAAGTACGGCGAATCCCGTCGACCGGCACTTCTTTCCGCCTCTTTCGCCCCTGGCGAAGACGGTCACGCGCCGGAGTCCCGGGAGCTCGGGCATGAGCACCGACGCCTTTATCCTGCCTCCCGCCGCCAGCCTTCCGGCATGCACGGTCGCGAACGGCTCGATGTCCCCGAAGCGGAATCCGTTCCGCCCCGAAAGGCAGAACGATATCCGGAGGTCCTTCAGCGCGGTGTCGCCGGGGTTCGAGACATACACGGAGACCGCCTGAGTGTCACGCGGGTTGTATGACGCGCCAAGCTCGAAGCCCTCTATGCCTATCCTCTCCCTGTTCTCTATCCATACCGGTGCGGTGACGCAGTACCTGGCCGGTCCCGAGATCCTAACGTAGTAGTAGTCGAATTCGGGTTCGAGGACCGGAGTCCAGTGAAGCTCGCGTACTCCCGACGCGTCCCTCACGGCGACGGTTATCCCGTCCTCCGCCACGATCTCGACGCGTCCGATCCCGGATGTCTGCTCCGTCGTCACGGAGATGTCGAAGCGCAGCTCGGACGGCGAGTCCAGCGTCGAACCGAGCCATTCCCCGTTGACCCTGTAGAAGATCTTCATCGTTTTGTCCGACGTGGTATATGTCCTGCCCGCCCTGAAGGCGTCGAGGACGTTCTCCCTGGTCAGAGCCGGTGCCAGGACGCAGCCGTCGTATCCTGTGGCAGTCGTCCAGTCGGGCAGGTGGTTGTCCTCGTTCGAGACGGGCGTCGCGTGCCAGCCCTTAGCCAGCATCTGCATATATTCGGAGTCGTATCCCGCGGACCTGATCTCGGCAAGTCTCATACTCCGCAGAGCACCGGGGGTCATCTCGCCGTATTCGTCGAAATTGCCCCAGACATACCCCGGATGGTTGAACATGCCTACGGCCTCCGGGCGCTCTTCTAGCCAGCGGAAGAGAGCGGGCATGTCGTTTTCCTTGATATTCTGCACGAAATCGGCCGTGCCGAGCACGTTTATGTGTCCCCAGTACCCGCACGAATTGTTCCAGGTCATCTCGAAGCCGTACAGCGCCGCGAATCTCCCCGGGACGTTGAACCGGTCGGCGGTCCGGATCAGCTTTGCGTATTTTTCTTTGTCGATATAGTGAGAGTGGTCGGTGACGGCGAAGAAATCGACACCTCCGGCATCCCTCGCGTATGTATAGGCGTCAGACGGTACACCGGAGCCGTCCGAGTCGGTCGTGTGGCAGTGGACCTCGCCGCGGTATATCTGCAGCTCCTTCATGTCGGAGACCGAGAAGGCGATGTCGCGCTCGGTGAGATTACCGAGCGTGTCGGTCAGCACGAGACTCAGCCTGTGACTGCCGGGCTTTTCCGACAGTTTCAGTCTGACCGAGCCGTCTGTCCATTCCGCGGCCCCGGTCCTGTCTTTTCCGTCGACAAGCAGGGCGCACGCGGACAGGTCGGTGCCCGCCGCGCACTCCCATTCGGCCGTGATCTGCCCCTCCCGGCTTCCGTCGTACGCGTAGCCTTCGGTCGGGAGCATCGACGTGATCCGCGGACCGCCGTTGCGGTAGACAGGGACCGACACGGGGACGTCAGAACCGTATGACGC
>CADCPG010000048.1 GCA_902803255.1 uncultured Ruminococcus sp.
AAGCTGGTGCTCACCGGCATCCTTGCCGCTATAGTGGTGGTGCTCCAGTACTTTTCGAGTTACATAAAATTCGGCCCCTTCTCGATCACGCTCGCGCTGGTTCCCATTATCGTGGGGGCGGCGATCTGCGGGCCGCTCTCAGGGGCTTTTCTGGGACTCGTCTTCAGTGTTATAGTGCTCATATTCGATGCCGCGGCGTTTCTGGCCATAGATCCGTTCGGGACCGTTCTCACGGTACTTCTCAAAGGAACTCTTGCCGGACTTGCCTCCGGTCTGATCTACCGCGCGCTGAAGGTGATCCCCGGCACCGAATCGGTCGGAAAATGGAAAACGATGCTCAGGGTCTTTATCTCGGGCATAGCGTGTCCCATAGTCAACACCGGTATCTTCACAGCCGGCTGCTTCCTTTTCTTCATGCCCACAATAAACGAATGGGCTGCTGCCGCCGGTTTTGAAAGCGGGACCAGATACATCTTTATCGGAATGATCGGTATAAACTTCCTCGTCGAGTTCGCGACCGTCGTTCTCTTAAGCCCGCTGGTCGTAAGACTCATCGGGATCGCAGCCAACCGCAGAAAGGTCTGACCGGTGGAGCGGCGCCGCCCCGTTATAGCGATCTGCGCCTCGATGAACGATACGGAGTCGCAGATCCGTCTGAACAGGTCTTATTTCCACGCCGTTTTTTCCGCCGGCGGACTTCCGGTCGGTCTCCCCTTTTCAGGTACCGAAAAGGAAGCCCGCGAGTTTTTCGCTTCACGTTTCTATGACGGAGTTCTCTTCGCCGGCGGCGTTGACGTCGACCCGCACAGGTACGGCGAGGAGATCACGGGCGAGGGCGTCGAGATCTGCGAAGACCGCGACCGCTTCGAGCTTGAATTCGCGGAACTCCTGAAGAACACCGAAGTTCCGGTCCTCGGCATCTGCCGGGGGATCCAGCTCATCAACGTCGCTTACGGCGGGACGCTCCACCAGAACATCGCCGGACACCGACAGGATGAGCCCGGGATCGAGACCCCTTTCTCGAACAGGGTCGCGCCGGGAAGTTTTCTTGAAGAGCTCGTCAGGAGCGGAAGCACTCCCGTCAACAGCTTTCACCACCAGGCGGTGAAGGATCCGGCCCCCGGTTTTTCGATTTCGGCGGTCTCAGAAGACGGGATAATCGAGGCCATCGAGCCCTCCGTCAGGAACGGAAGGTTCCTCCTCGGGGTCCAGTGGCACCCCGAACTCTTCTGCGACCGGCTCGCGAGCTCGAGGGCGATCTTCGAAGCTTTCGTCGACGCCGCACGCAGGTACGGCGAAAAGACCGCCGCGGGACAACTGATCTGAAAGGACGGAAACCGAAAATGGACAGCATCACCGAAGTAGTCGTAATGAACGTAGTGATGGTCTACGACATGAATACCGACAGCGTCCTCCTTCAGAACCGCACTCGCAAGTGGAAGGGCGGGTGTTTTCCCGGAGGCCATCTCGAAAACGGAGAGACGGTAATGAATTCAGCCGTAAGAGAGGTGAAGGAGGAGACCGGTCTCGACGTGACGGATCTGGTCCCCTGCGGACTCGTCCACTGGAACAAGAGCGGCGGACGCCACGAGCTCATCTTCTGCTACAGGACCTCTCATTTTTCCGGGACGCTCACTCAGTGCGACGAGGGAGTGAACTACTGGGTAAAGCGCACCGACCTCGTTTCCGAACCGCTCGCCGGATGGTTCAGACAGCAGCTGCCGGTCTTCTTCGGCCGGAGCTTCGCCGAACTGTCGCACATATATGACGAAACGACGGGCGGCCACCCGATGACGCTCCACACACAGTTTCCGCTGCCGTCTTCCGACGCCCTTCCGGGCTTCGACAGCTTCCCCGAGAACTCCGACTGACGGCTCTGCCGGCCCTACCATCTCAGCTCATGGACTTCATAAAAAAGACATTATTCAGGGCTGCGGTGATCTTCACCGTTATCGTGTCCGTCTTCAGCCTCGTCATCATGCTGATCTATTCGGGCAACGAGGAAGGCGCGAACCTTTCCGCCCTCAGGGTATTCCTGATACTTCCCTTTTCGCTGCTCCTCGGAGCCGCGGAGACGGTCAGACGGGACACGAAGCTGTCCGCGCCGCTCAGGCTGCTCATACACGCTCTGCTCACGGTACCGTCGGCCTATCTTCTGCTGGTGCTTCCGGCCGATTCCGACTCCGGCGCGAAGAGTTCCGACAGATTCATGCATTTTATCTTCACCGCTCTGATCTACGCGGTCGCTGTGCTCGCCGTTTTCCTCATCGGAAAAGCCGTAAGGAAGACGGTCGAGGAAGACAGAAAGTACAGGAAATAAAGCAGGGCGGACATCGAACGCCGCGCGGTCCCCGGCACGACGCCGCGGCCTCGCCTTATCCGCGTTCATATCCCGCCCGCAAAAACGATATCCGGGCGGCCCGAATAGAACGGGCCGCCCGGATATCGTTTTTTAATATCAGATCATCATTGTCCGGCAGCCGCTTTCCGGTCGAGCCTCCGGTTGCGGAACCAGAGGCAGAGGTCTGCGCCGACCATGCAGAAATTCAGCACATAGAAGAAGAGCACATACCACTTTTCGGAAAAAGACGCCATGTATACGGGATTCGTGAGCTTCGCTGTGATCCCCGCGGCGTATCCGATCAGGATAAGGCAGATGAATACCGCGCTCTTTCCTTTCGCGGTGCGCGCCCTGTATGACTTTATCACGCTCAGCGGCCACGAGGCCCCGAAGCTTACTATCATCGCTATCTCAAGTATTTCCGGCAGCATGAGACACCTCCGACCATATCCGTTCCGCTCCGGCTTTCAGGCCCTCGGCGGCTTTCTCAAGTCCCGACGACCCGAGTATCCCGAATGCCTCTCCGAGGTTCGGAGCTCTGCTCCTCAGGTCGTGTGAATCCGACCCCAGCAGAGCGACGTTCCCCGACTTTATGAGTCTGAGAGCATGACGCCGCGTCTTTTTGTCGATGACGTATTCGGCGTTCATCTGCACCATGACCGGCATGCGGCGTATCATTTTGATGTTTGCGGCCGACGTCATCGGGTCATATCTCTCGAGATGGGCTATGACCGGACGTATGCCGCGGGTCTCGATGAGTCCGTCGATATCCTGGAAGACGCGAACGCTCCAGTCGCGCCACGGAAGTTCGAGCAGCAGATAGTGAGTCCCCTCGTAGCACAGCTCGCGGATGAGCTTTTCGTGCTGTATGCCGATGTGATAATACACCTCGGCGCCGAGGCATGTCTCCGGGAGCTTTTTTCCGGTCTCGGCCGTGTATTTTTCGACCGCGCGGAGGAGCTTCTCGTAAGCGGCGGCGCGCCTTGAGATGAAATCCCCGGCGGGTTCCGAGGGATAGTAGTGAGGAGTCAGGCATACCCGCGTGACCCCGGCTTCGGCTGAGGCGGCGAGCATCCCGATCGACATTCCGGCGTCACTGCTGCCGTCGTCGATCCCCGGAAGCATATGGCAGTGTACATCAATGAGATCCATCGTCGTTCAACCTCCTTGCCGGCGTTTCCCGGGGAAAGCGGACGTCAGTCCTGGCCTTCTTCTCCTCCGTATCTGTCGCCGGACTCGGCGTATCTGCCGTATTTGCCGGCTCTCCCGTATTTTCCGTACTTTCCGTATTTTCCGTATTTGCCGTATTTTCCGATACTGTCGCGGTCGTTGTTGATCATCACGAAGCCGAGGATCTCGGTATTGGTGAACTGAAGCTTCTGGACCGCCTGTCTGACGAGAGCCTTGCCCGACTGGCCGGACATGACGACGAACACGATCCCGTCGAGCGCGCGGCTGACGTTCAGCGCGTCGGAGACCTCGTTCACGGGCGGAAGGTCCATGATTATGTAGTCGAGCATCTTGCCGAGCGAGGATATTATCCCGGCGGTCTTGTCGTCGCCCAGCAGTTCCGACGGATGCGCCGGCAGGCTGCCGCTCGTGATGACCATGAAGTTCGGATGGATCTCCGACTTCTGGATGACGCTCTCGGTCTGACCCATCAGCAGTTCGGAGAGTCCGGGGGCCTTGTTGAGGCCGAGCCTCTTCGCGATTGTGGGAAGGCGGAGGTCGGCGTCTATCAGCAGGACTTTCGAGCCCTGGAGCGCGAGAGTGTAGGCGAGATTAATTGCGCAGAGGGATTTTCCCTCGGAGCCGTTGGCGCTCGTTACGCCGATCGTCTTGCAGCCCTTCACCGACGCCAGGGCGAAACCTATGCTCGTCCTGAGCATCTTGTACGCCTCGGCGGCGTTGAAGTTAAGATTCTCGCAGATGTATTCCCGGTCGCGAAGGTAGTCGGCCGTGACGTCCGTCTGTATGTTCTTACTGTTTTTCTTCTTCATAGTGGGAGCCTCCGGCGTTCTTTACGTAGATGTTCGGGATGACGGCGAGCACTGGATACTTGTAATTCTCGGTGATGTATTTTTCGTCGTGGATCTTGTCGTCGAGGATATCGAAGACGATCACGATCGCAGCCATCACAACGAATCCGAGCAGGGCGCCTATGATCACGTATTTCGATACCGACGGACTGCTCTTCTCGCCCGAGGCAAAAGGCTCGTCCACGAGCTTGACGCGTGCGCCGTCGACCACGTCGGCGATCTTTTCGGGAAGCACCGCGGTCAGTCCCCTGGCGATGAGCTCCGCGTCCTCGGGAGACCCGGCCGTGACCGTTATCTTGAATATCTCGGTCGATTCGACGCTCGCCGCGCTGATCATCTTCGCGAGCTGCCTGTAGGTGTAGTCGACTCCGGTGTAGTCGATGACCTGCTCGAGCGTCGAGCGCGTCTTCATGATGACTGAGTATGTCGAAACCAGGCTCTTTGCCGCCGAGATCTCGGTGGTGGAATATGACGTGGACCCGCTCTCGCTCTTGTTGTTGACGTACATCATCGCCGTCGCCTGATAGCTCGGGGAGATGATGAATTTCGCGTAAACGAACGCGATGAGCGCTCCTGCCACCGCCACCACGAGAATGATGGCGATATTCTTCCACAGGACCTTTAACAGGTGGACGATGTCGATCTCGACTTCGGTATTCCCTTTTTCGTTATTCATCTTGTGCTGAATGCCTTTCTTAGGAATCTTTTTTTATTTCTTTTGTTAATGTTTGCGGAAACAGTGAGGTCTTCGTGTGCCCGGATCATTTCTTCGCATCCAGAGCGAGGTCGGTATAAATCGGAGTATGATCGCTCCCGGTCTGCACGGCGGGGGTCCTTATGACGTCGTAGGTGAGGAACCGTACTCCGTTCTTTCCGAATATGTGATCGATGCTCGCCCCTGTCCCGGGGATGCCCGAAGCGTATGAATAGGATGTCTTGTACCCGGCCTTGATCTTTTTCTCCGCCGTGGCCTCGGAATCCGCGAAGCCGGCGTCGGTGAGTCTGGCGAAGGGAGCCGACGACGCCGTGAAGTTGCAGTCGCCGTTGACCGTCATCGGGATCTCCCCGTATTTTGCGGTTATCCTCGCGGCGACCTCGAGGATCTGGCGCACGTTGTCGAGCCTCCACCCGGCGGCTATCGCGGCGCGCTCGTCGTCGGTCATGTTCTCGTATCCCGAGTATTTGGCGCTGCAGACCGCTCCGTGGAAGTTGATCATCGCGAATCTGCCGTCCTTCGTGTCGAAAACGGCCCAGCAGAGCGACTTCGTGTTCGTACCGGTGTACCGGCCGTCGAGCCACTCGACGTCGGCCTCGACGAGTTCGAGTTTCGTCGAATCGTAGATGATCGGGGTGTAGTTGTATGTCGACGTTCCGGTGTGCATCTGCTTCGCGTACCTGTAGTTCGTGAACTTCGACATGAAAGGCTTTATGATGTTCAGATGGACGGTCTTGTCGCTCTCCTGGAGCGAGAGGACCTCCGGCCTGTACTCCTCGATGACCGCGAGGGCGTCGGCGGCGACTCCCACCGAGCAGCCGAGGTTCCAGCTGAACAGACGGAGCAGCGCCCCGTCGGCGAGCGGCGGACGGTTGTCGTCGAACCTGCCGTCGAATCGCAGCGAGCTGTCGACGGAAAGCGTCCCGCCGGAACTGCCCGCGACGAAGGTATCGACGAAATAATCGGCCGCGGCGCACGTAGCGTAGTCTGTGATCCCCAAAATGACTATCTTCCTTCCCACGGTTCTCACGGTGTAGAGCGAAGGATCTCCGCCCGCCTCGAGTTCGGCAAAGGCGTCGCGGCTCTCCTTCCGGTTGGTGTATCCCACGAGTATCTCGGGGTCGTCGTTCTCGATGATCTGCCCTTTCAGCTCGCGGCTCACGAAATCCTCTTTGATGCTGTTTTCCCAGGTGTCGGGGCAGGCGGCCTTCAGCGCCTTGTTTACCGTCACCGCGGCTTTGACGGCGTATTCGCCGGCATCGGACGGCCTGATTATGGAATAGGCGTCGGCACCGCCGACGATCACGAGCCCGGGAGGCGCGGTGTCAGGGACTGACGTATCGCCGGGCGGATCGGACGTGAGATCCGGATATCCGCCTCCTCCCGCGCATGAAACGCACTGGAGCAGCATGAGTATCATCAGCGCCAGCGATGCCGCGGACGCGGTCAGTGAGTGCTTGCGAAAAAACAATTGCGGGTCCTCCGATATGATTCGAATTGTGAACGGCCGGAAAGGCGCGTCCCGGTCACCCGGCGTCCTTTCCGCCGCAGACTGCGCACACGCGCGTCTTCCCGTCGGCCTCGGCCTCTTCGACGGTCCCGCACGACAGCGGCGAGGACGATGAGATCCTGCCGCATCCGGGGTCGATGTGCCATACAGTTCCTCCGGACGTCCAGTAGCATTTCGGCGAGCCGTCGGCGAACGTCTCGGGCCGGAAGGCGGTCTCTTCCGCACCGTCGGCGATCATGGCCTCGATCTCCGATATCTCTTCGGGAGATACCGGTCTTCCGGCGTAAAAATCGTCGCCGGAATATGGGGAGCACGAAACGAATCCCGGGAAGATCAGCGATAATATCAGCGCCGCGAAAAGCGGGGCGGGATTAAAATTGCGGGAGTGTCTTGCCCACATACCTTGTCCTTTCTTTTTTCAGACAGTTTGCGGCCGTGCGGGAACTGTCCCGGCGGCCATGCCCTCCCTGTGGGCGCGGAAGGCTTTTGGATATTATATCAGCACGGCGGCACGCCGCCGCCCGGGGTCAGCTGTTTTCCTGATATTCCCCCGAGAAGAGCTCGAAGAGCTCCCTCCTCCGGGCGGAATATTCGTAGGCGCCTTTGTAGTCGGCGCCGTCGCGGCAGAGCGCCTCGAGGTCGTGGAAGAGGAAATATCTCATCGGAGCGGGCAGCCGGTCGCTGGCGGCGTCGAGCTCGGACAGTATCGCGGCGGCTTCCTTCCGCTTCCCGGAACGCAGCATAAGGCGCGCGGTTATGTGCCTGCGGTAGGCGTCGGGGCGTCCGCTGTTCAGATATCCCGAGGAGATCCCCGCCGGGACCGGATCCTTCCCCTCGGCGGTCAGACGCAGAAAGAAGTAGTAGAGCGTGAAGGGATCGTCGAGTCCGGCGGGCGTGTCGCCGCCGTTCGGCGCCGCGTTGTCCAGTGACGGGACAATATCGGCTATGCAGGAGGAATAAGCCGCGCTGACGGCAGCTTCCCGGCTGTCGGGTCTCTGCGTGTATACCGATCCGAAGAGATCGGAAGCGAGGCGCAGACTGCCTTCAGAAAACGCGTCCTTCGCCTGCTCGAAATCGCACAGGCGGAGCTCCTCGTCTATATCGGGGTCTGACTCCCCGGCGCAGACCGATTCGGTGAAGTCGTGACAGATATCCCTGCACTCGGAGTATCCGCCTTCCTTTCTCGCGGTCTTGATGAGCGGAAGTATGTCGGCTTTTTTGAGCAGCCTGCGCTCCGCGTCGTCCGCAAGAAGATATCCGGGCGAGACGCCGAGCCTTCCCGCTATGTATGTCAGCGTCTGGAGCGACGGGACCGCCGCCCCGTGCTCGATCCTGCTGATCATGTTTCTGGTGACGCTGCCTCCGGCGAGCTCCTTCTGCGTGAGCCGGTTCTTTATCCTGAGCTCGCGTATCAGATCGCCTGCGCTCATTTCTTGTTCTGGGAAAAGATCGAGAAGAGTCCCTGCGGCTGTTTCTGTCTGCCGCCCGTATTCAGAGAATTGCGGAGACGTCTGTTTTCCGCTCTCAGGCTCTCGATGGTGTCGAGGAGCTCCTTTTCGCGCCTTGCGCTCTGCTCCGACGCCAGTTCGGCCCGCGTTTCGTTCAGCTGCCGCTCGAGCTCAGCCTTTTCTGAGGCGATGCTCATTCGGTCCGACAGTTCTGAATTCCGCCCCGACATCTCCGCGGCGAGGCGCTCGACGCTCTCACGGAGCTCAGACTGTTTTCTCGCCGACTCCGCTGCGAGACGCCCGAGTTCAGAGCCGGCATTTTCGGCCTCGGCCTCCGCCTCTCTCAGCTTCTCGAGAAGGTCCGCTTTCTCTTTTTCCGCGGTCTCGGTCACCGACTTCAGCCGGTCCTCAAGTGCTTTTTCCCTGGCGGCGGCCTCCGACGCGGCAGATTCCAGTTTTTCCTTCAGCCCGGCGTTTTCAGAGTTAACACCGTTCAGCGCCGACGTCAGTCTTTCGTTCTTCCCGCGCTCGAGCTTCAGCAGCGACTCGGCCTTTTCGCGTCCCGCTTTTTCGGCCTCGAGGGCGGAGCGGAGCGAGGCGAGCTTCTCGGACTCGTCCTTAAGGCTCTTCCTGTAGAAGGCGGCGTCGTCTTCGGCCTCGGAGATCCTCCCGGAGAAGGCGGCGTCCGACTCGGCTATAAAGCGGTTTACCGACGATACGCGGTATCCGAACAGCTGTCTGCCGAACCCCGACGCGTCGGTCGTGCCGTGTTCTTTTTCCTTTTCGGGCCTTCTGTCCCGACGCTTGTCGGACATCGCACACACCTCCATCATGAACTATAGGGATATTATATATCAAATATACTGCTTTGTCAAGAAAAACCGGCGCTACGGCTCATTTTCCCGGCGACCTCCCGCCGCCCGGAAGTACCCGCTTCCCGGCCGGTTTTTTTATTTACAATCACTTTGAAATAGTGTATAATAAAATAGCGGCGGGGAGACCCGGCGCGGCAATGTCAGACGACGGAGGTCGAGTGTAAAGATGAAGGAACTTGTCGAAAAAATCAAGAAGGAAGCGGTGATGATGCCGGGAGGGGTCGTCATAGTATCCGGATTCCTGAACCACCGCATGGATACCCGGCTGATCGACGCCGTGGGCGCCGAATTCTACCGCATATTCAGGGACACTGAGCCCACGATTATCCTCACGGTGGAGGCGTCGGGCATCGGGATAGCGTGCATGACAGCCCGGTATTTCGGCGTCGACGTCCTCTTCGCCAAGAAATCGCAGTCGAGGAATCTCAGCTCCGAAACGTACTCGTCGATGGTCAGGTCATTCACAAAAGGAATGGTATTCGAGGTCAAGGTCGACAAGGCGCTGATAAGCAGCTCCGACCGAGTCCTTCTTATCGATGATTTTCTCGCCGACGGCGAAGCCCTGAGCGGCCTTACCGACATTTGCCGAAAAGCCGGCGCGACGGTCGTCGGGGCGGGCGTGTGCATCGAGAAGTCCTTCCAGCCGGGCGGACGCAAGATCCGCGGCGAGGGCATAAATCTCCACTCTCTGGCCGTCGTCGGACTCGACGAAGCCGGAAGAACGCTCGTTTCAGAGGGAGATTAAGCCTTGAGCGCGCTGATCCTGAAGGTCGTCGCTTCGCTGACGATGCTTTTAGACCACATCGGATACTGCTTCTGGAACAGGTTCCCCGCGGATGAGGAGTTCAGGATAATAGGCAGGATCGCTTTTCCGATATTCGCCTATATGATCGCCTCGGGATACCGCCGCAGCAGGAGGCCGGCAGTCTATCTCGCAAGGCTCGCTGCCTTTGCGGTGATTACCGAACCGTTTTACAATTACTGCTTTTTCGGTCACTGGATACACACGGGCGGGATCAATGTGCTTTTCACCCTCGGCACCGGTCTTCTGGCGCTGATGGCCGGCGATCTGCTCAGAGAAAGATATACGAAGGACAGGTTCGGCCTGCTGCCGCTTGCCTCCGCCCTTCTCTTTTCCCTTGCCGCCGAGAAGCTCGGCACCGACTACGGGATGTACGGAGTGATGCTGATCTTTCTCTTCGACCTCGCCGAGCGGGCGTTCGGGAGCGCGGAGGAGGTGCGGGGCGACCCGAAGAGAACCGCAGCCCGGGCGGCGGTGATCGCGGCGGTCTGCGCGGCGTTCGGAGCCAGGTTCATCCTGATCAGTCTTCCGCCGGCTCTATTTGCCCGTATCGCGGGAGACGCGGCGCCGAAGCTCCCCGGCTCATGGGAGATGACGCAGATGTGGAGCGCTCTTTCCGCCCTTTTCATCATACCCTACAGCGGAAGGCGCGGCGTCACTATCAACAACAGATTCCTTCGTGCGGTCTATCAGTATTCATTTTACGCCTTCTATCCGGTGCATCTGCTCGTGCTCGGGCTGATATGCCGCTGAACATTTTCAAAAAAAGACCTCCGGCATTATCTGCCGTGAGGTCTTTTTCTTCGTCGGATCGTCAGGCTTCATTCCTGAACTTTATGAATACGAGCTCGGGACGGTTGCCGAATCTCGGCGCGGGTCCGTTGTTCGCGAGACCCCGGCTGACTATCAGCCTGCCGTCGGTGATGCCCTGCGCGTATTTCGGGAAGAATCCCTGCCCCGGCGCGAAGAAGGGGTGCCCGAATATCCTCCACTGCCCTCCGTGAGCGTGCCCTGAGATGACGAGGTCGATATCGAGATCCCGTAAATATGCGGGATAGTATTCCGGGTGGTGCGAGAGCAGCACTTTGAATCCCGGAAGCGCGGCAAATCTCTCCGCCCAGAGAAGATCGGGCGGAGGCGTCTTTCGCAGGTGCGCCTGCTTCATCGGTCCCTCCTCGTACACGTAGCCCGACGTGAGGCCGCCGACCGTAAGCCCGCGGAATTCAGCCGAGGAGTCGTCGAGGATCGTGACGCCCGATGCGGCCGCCGCCTCCTTCACCCGCGCGTGCGACATCCGCTCGTGGTTCCCGAGCGACATAAAAACGGGGGCCGCCGCCGCGGCCGCGGCGAAGAAGGCTCGGGTTCCGGGCGCATCGGGCATGTGGCCCTTCGTCACGTCTCCGGGGATCAGTATGACGTCTGTTCCGGCCTCCTTCACGGCGGAGATCAGATGCTCCCAGGGTGAGCCGTGTATGTCCGCGATCACCGCCGCGGTGATCTCCCCGTCGACGGGAGCCTTTATCCTGTATTCGGTGATATCCGTCTTTCTTTCCAATCCGGCGCCTTTACCTTTCCGAATCTCTCAGCTCGAAAGGCGCCGCGATGCGCGGAAACCTTCCGAGAGAGGCGATATACGCGCACGCAGACGCGTCCATTCGCCGGAGAAGCGCCCCGCGGGAAACACGGCGCCCTTCGCCCTGCAGCATATTCCGGACGCCGGTAGAGCTGAGCCCGGAGAACTCCGGGTCGGACGGAAGGAATACCGTCTCGCAGCCGCCGGCTTCTCTGTTGAATTCGTATTGAGGAATCTCGTATCTGAGATCGGACGCGTTCCGTATCCCCTTCACTATCGCGCACGCTCCGGTCTCCCGGAAGAGCTCGTACGTCATGCCGGGGCAATAGATGACCTTTACCCGACGGAGTCCGGAAAGAGTGAGCTTCGCTATCTTCACTCTCTCCTCAGCTGAGAACATGTATTCCTTTCCGCTGTTGTTCATAACGGCGACGACGACCCTGTCGAACAGCGTCAGCGCGCGCGTGACGACGTTTTTGTGCCCCAGGGTGAACGGGTCGAAGCTGCCGGGGATCAGCGCAGTCTTCATTCTGCCTCCTCCACTTTTTCCGTTTTCGCTTCAGCTTTCGATTCAGTTTTCGCTTTAGCCTCTGCTTCAGCTTCCGCTTCTGCTTCCGCTTCCGCTTCTGCTTCTGCTTCTGCTCCTGCTTCTGCTTCTGCTTTTGCTTCAGCTTCTGCTTCTGCTTCTGCTCCTGCTTCAGCTTCTGCTCCTGCTTCCGCTTCTGCTCCTGCCCCCGCGAGCGCGCGGCCGGCCGGGCCTGCGTCAGCGTCTCCGGTCACGTCCTCCGGATGCGAAGCGGGAGTGAGGAACACGGTATATGCCTTCCCGTACTTCGCCTCGCGCACGACGTCGTACAGCCGCAGGATATCCCCGCCGTCCAGTATGTCGTCCCGCCCGGCGGCTTCGCATACGATCAGCGCTCCGGGAGCCGCGATGCCGCTCTCAGCCACCGCCAGGAGCGTCTTCCGCATGAGTCCCGCGGCGTACGGAGGATCGATGAATATCAGCCCGAAGGCGCCGTTTCCTCCGCGGCGGCGCGACAGCCACTCGGGGACGTCCGCCCTTATCACGTCGATCCGCTCTCCGACTCTCGCCCCGGCGGCGTTCTTTTTTATCACCGCGGCGCACTCGGGTGAGATGTCGACCGCGGCGGCGTACGCGGCGCCGCGTGACAGAGCCTCGACGGCCAGCTGCCCCGACCCCGCGTAGAGATCGAGCGCCCTTGCCCCGCGGACCCTGTCTCCGACGGCCGAGAACACGGCTTCCTTGGCCCGGTCCGACGTCGGTCTCGTTCCGGTCCCCGCCGGCGCCTCAAGCTTCTTGCCCCTGGCGCTTCCGGTAATAACTCTCATTTTGTCTTTCTCCGCTTTTCTTCTTCCTGTTCCTCAGGGCCGTCCGTCCCGTGGAAATACGCGAAGACCGACGCCGCGTCAGACGCCGACATGCCCCGTACTCCGGCCAGCTCCTTTTCGCCGGCCGCCCTGACGCCCGCAAGTCCTCCGAAGGCGGCAAGCAGCGCCGCTGCCTTCGCGGGTCCTATCCCGTCTATCTTTTCGAGCGACGACCGCCTCAGCGTCTTCCGCTTGCCGGCCGTCATTTTGCTCACTGTGAAGCGGTGTATCTCTTCCTGTATCCTGTATATGAACACGAAAAGGTCGCGGTCGCCGGCGATGTCGCACTCGCCGTCCGGGGTGACCAGCGTCCTTGTGCGGTGGTTCCCGTCCTTGACCATTCCGGCGCAGGGAATGTCGAGCCCGGCCTCGCTCAGCGCCTCAAGCGCGACCGCGAGGTGACCCGCTCCGCCGTCGACCAGTATCAGGTCGGGCATGACGCAGAGCGATGTGTCGCCCTGTTTTTCGCCGCGGAGATACGCGAGCCTGCGAGAGAGCGCCTGCTTCATCGCGGCGTAGTCGTCGGGGCCGTCCAGGTCTTTTATCGAGAAGACCCTGTAGTCTCTCTTGCGGAACGCTCCGTCCTCGGTGACGATCATCCCGGCGGTGATCTGCTCGCTGCCGAAGTTCGAGATGTCGTACGCCTCGATCCTCGACGGCAGAGTCTCAAGCGCCAGGACCGAAGCGAGTCCCGCGGCGACTCTCTCGTCCCTGCCCCGCCGCCTGCTCTCGCGCTCGGCCGCCAGCGCCGCGTTCTCCTCCGCCATGACGCACAGCTTTTTCTTTTCGCCGCGCTGCGGCAGCGCGACCGGGATCTGCGCCGGCTTCTTTCCTCCGCCCGGCGCCGCGTTCTCACCGGCAAGTCCACTCAGGTAGTCCGAGAGGAGCGCGGCGTCGTCTTCGCAGAAGCCGGTGCCGAGAAGGAGCTCGGGCGGTATGTCGGTCGAGCCGGAGTAGTGCTCGGCAAGCAGGCTCATCGCGGCGCTCCTTATGTCGGGCACCGACGAATCGATGATATAGTCCACGGCGTCGGTCAGCGCGCCGCCTCTTATCCTCAGCACCGAGAGCGCGGAGAGGCCGCTCTTTTCTCCCGTCGCCGCCACGTCGCGCGAGATATCGGGCGAGGCGACGGTCTTCTGCCGTTCGACAAGGCTGTCGAGCGCCCGCAGGGTGTCCCTGCAGACGGCCGCCGCCTCGTACCGCTCGGCTTCAGCGTATTCGTACATCTTCCGCTCGGCCGTCTTTCTCACCTCGCCGATGCCCCCGCGGAGCATCGCCCCCGCAGACTTCACACGCTCGGCGTAGTCGGAGGAATCGACGTTCCCGGTGCAGAGTCCGCAGCAGCGCCCCATCTGGTAGTAGATGCACGGCCTGCCGCGGCCGATGTCATCGGGAAACTTCCGTCTGCACGACGGCAGACCGAAGGTCCTGCACACGACCGACAGCAGCGAATAGGCGGCAGAAGTCCCGGAAAAGGGGCCGTAGTAGCTTCCTCCGTCGTTCAGCCTTTTGCGCGTGACCGCCGGGACCGGGTATTCCCCGGCGGTGAGCTTGATGTACGGATATGATTTGCAGTCCTTGAGCTTGATGTTGTATTTCGGGGAATAGCGCTTGATAAGGGTGTTCTCGAGGGTCAGAGCCTCGATCTCGCTGTCGCACACCATGCACTCGAACGACCTCACCGAGGAGACCATCCTCTCGGTCTTGCCGTTCTTTTTCCCGTCTCTGAAATACTGCGAAACGCGGTCGCGCAGGTGTCTTGACTTGCCCACGTAGATGATCCGCCCGCCCGCGTCCTTCATGAGATAGACTCCGGGCGTGAGCGGGAGCCTCAGCGCCTCCTCGAGGAGCCCGCCGCGTATTCCGTTTCTGTTTTCGATTTTTTCCGTTCCCGTATCGGATGACAACCGCCGGCCCCCCTCTCGCTCATGATGCTTTCATCATAAAAGGCGGATATCAACCCGCCTTTTACGAACCCGTTTTTCCTTTTATTCCGACAGTCCGCCGGAAATCAGTTTTTCGAGCCCGTCCACGGCTGCCTTTTCGTCGTCGCCGTCCGCCACGAGCGTGATCGTCATGCCCTGGGCTATCCCTATCGAGAGCACTCCGAGCAGGCTCTTGGCGTTGACCTTTCTCTCGTCCTTAACCACCCAGATCGAGCTCTTGTAGGAATTCGCCTTCTGGATGAAGAATGTGGCGGGTCTTGCGTGCAGACCGCCTTCGTTGACAACTGTTACATCGCGCTGGATCATTTTTTATGCCTTTCTGACTTGATAAAAATATTTTTCTTTGATGTTTACTGTTTTCAGCCCGCGGCCTGGAGCGGACTCACCGTCTTCACTTTGCCGTCGAACTGCGCGAGCCGGGTGTGGAGCGACATCTCCCTGCCGACCGCCACCGGTTCCCCGCCGGCGTCGAGCCTGCCCGCCGCCGAATCGGTGAGGACGCACTTCATGACGATGGTTATGTCGACATAGGTGTCGGCGGGATACGGGATCCCGACGATGCTCTCGCCCGCGACGCTCTCGATCCGCGACGGCACCACGTTGCAGCTCAGAACGGTTCCGATCACGTCGCCGTCGCCGTTGCGAAGCTCGGTCCCCTCGGCGAGGCCGCCGACGGTCAGCTGAGCGACGTCAGCCTTTTCGACCGACAGCTCAACCCGGAAGTCGTGCCTGTTTCCCGCCATCTTCTCGAGCGGGATGAACCGCAGCGCCGCGGCGAGGACTATCGCGGCGAGCGCGACGATCACGAAGACGTCGAGCACTCCGAAGCCGCGCCCCCTCAGCGCCGAGCGTCTGCCGTTCTTTTCTTCTCTCTCTTTGAACGTACCCATTTCCGTCCCCACCTTCTCAGTCAGCGACTGTCAGCGAGCGGCAGCGTCCCTGCCCTTCGAAATCGGGCGTGATCACCGAATAGACGGCTCCGACCGAGATCCTGACGCCGTCGGTCTCGAGCGCTCCGCGCGTCTGCCGGGCGTCGGCCGATATCGTGAGCGTGAGGTCGGACAGGTCATCCGAATAGGCGGCCACGACGGCTCCGGAGGTCTCGGAATAGACGTACTCGCGGTGCTTTTCCTCGGCGGCTGACACGACGGTCCCGAGCACCCTGCCGTCGGGATCGGTGACTTTGCCTCCCGCCGCGATGTGCCCGGCCGTGCCGGCGGGCACCTTCTCGAAGGTCACCCGGTATTCGATGAGAGCGTTCGCCGCCCGGCCGCTCCGGCCCGAGAACAGGCCGGGAAAATACGCGTAGACTATCATAGCGGCTGCTGCGACGAGAAGTATGATGATCGAAAGATCGATTATGTTGAACTTTCCGCGGCTCTTCTTTTTCCGGGCGGGCGGCGCCTGCGCGAGATCGGAAAGGGCTGGATCGGGCTCGGCGCTCCGCACCGTCACGATCTCATCCCCGTATCCGGGATACGCGCCGCCGGACATGCCGGATGCGTTTATTCTATCCTCATTTTCCATCGGTAGGGACCTTTCTGTAGGTGTCTTTTGCGCCGGTCACTCTTCTTCCGTTTCCCGGCTTCGTCAGGAATAGTCGCTCATCTTTTCCCTGTCCTTGGTCTCGAAGATCAGGTCCGCGGACGCCGAGGCGAGCCCGGCGACGCAGCAGAACAGGAAGAAGACCCTGTAATTGTAAAGCGTATAGTCGAAGACTCCCGAGACGAGCAGCGCCGCCACCGAGGCCGCGAACGAGGCGCACATGCCACCCTGACCGCGCTTGAGAGTCGGGCCGTTCGAACAGGCGAGCAGGGCTCCGGCGCATTTGCGGAAGAGCGCGATCCCCGAGAGCACGAGCATGACGAGCGCCGGAAGTCCGGCGGTGAGAAGCAATTGAAGATATATGCTGTGTGAATGCGGGGCTCCCGTGGTTCCCGGAAGCGAATAGTTGAGATAAACGTTCCGAAACGCGATGTCGCCGGCTCCTCCCCCTGTGAAAAGGAAGTCGCGGAGCGCGGACACGCAGGCGTTCCAGATCCTTACGCGGTATCCGTTGGCGGTGTCGGCGGCTGAAAACATGTACGATAGTCTTTTTCCCACCGTCTGCGGGAAGGCGGCGGCGCACAGGCAGCCGGCCCCCAGCGCGGCCGGGACCGCGGCGAGTCCGCGCGCAGACACGCATACGCACAGCACGACCGCTCCGGCGGCTAGGCCGGCCCAGCCGCTTCGCGACCAGGTGAGGACGGAGCATACCGCGACCGCGGCCGACGACAGCAGCGACAGCGTCTTCAGCCCGGCGCCCTCCCCGGAGACGAGGGGACGCAGGACTACGGGAAACGCCAGCGCGAGATATGCCGCCAGCATGTTCGGATTCTCAAATACCGAAGTTACCCGTCCCGGTATCGCCGAAAACAGCGACTCGTCGAGCCAGTCGAAGGCAGCAGTTCCGGCGACGAACTGGGCGATGCCGATGAGCGATATCACGGTGGCGGGGACGGCTATGGCGGTCGAAGCGTGACGGAGCCTCTTTTCGCTTCCGGCCATACTGTGAGTCAGGAAATATCCCGACGCCAGCGCGCACATGAGCAGCGCCGTCCTCATTGAATAAGCGCTGCCGTAGGATATCCCCGAGAGCAGTATCGCGAACATCAGAAGCAGAACGGGCACTTCCGAAGGGGTAAGGCGTAACACCCTCCGCCCTCTTATGAGCTTCCCGAGCCATCCGACGAAGACCGCGACGAGCAGCACTCCCAGGGTGAGCGAGGGCGAGCGGAAGAGCGACATGAACGGGGCCGCCGCGATGAGCAGTACGATCCCCGAATCGGGGAATTTCAGCAGGAAGACCACGGCGAGGAAGGAGAGCCACAGCTCTAGGACCTCCCCGGGCGGTATGAACAGCGTCGCGGCCCCGCTGAGGAGACCGGCAAGCACCGCGAAGGGCACCGGACGGCCGCCCGCCGGCGGAAGTCCGAGCTTTTCGGGGAGCAGCCCCATCCCGTCGGTCAGGATCTCCCTGAAGAGACGGCTGCCGTCGAGCAGTTCAGATACCGATCTGTCGGTGAAAAACAGCGGAATGAAGCACGCCGTGAGCAGGAGCGGAAGAGCCATCGATCTCACCGCCGGCGCGACCGAGAAACCGCTCGCCGAAAAGAACCGGGGGATCATCACGGCGGCCGACGAGGCCGAGAACGAAAGGACGAACGCGGCGTATGCCTTGGCCGGAAGTCTGACGAGTCCCGTTCCGACGCGCTCGCCGAGTCCGGCAAGGCACGAGGTCTCATAGGCTTCCGACAGAGTCCGGAGCAGCTTCATGCGAAGTCCCCCGAGACCGGTGAAGAGCCTGTAGAAGAATGAGCCCTCCAGCCGCTCGAGGCTTTTTCCGTACGACATGGCCGCCGCGGCGGTCTTTCCGCGTCTGAACGCCCTTCCGGCGGCGTCGAAAATACTGCCGAAGAAACCGGGAGAGCGCCCTGCCGTCCTGCCCGCCGTATTGTCCGTATTCGATTTTTTCTTCATTTACAGTAAATGCGGCGCGGCGGGAAAGCATCGCAGACTGCGCTGCGCGTCCCGGCAGAGTCCTGTGTCAGTCCCTGCCTTTTTCTCCGCCTGTCTCGCGCTTCCTCCTTTCGGTGAGGTCCGGCCTGCGCTCTTCGGTAAGCCGCAGGGCGGCTTCGGCGCGCCATCTGTCAACGGCGGCGTGGTCGCCTGAAAGCAGTATATCGGGGACCTTCAGTCCCCTGAACTCGTAAGGTCTCGTATATTGGGGATACTCGAGCAGGCCGTCCGAAAAGCTTTCCACGAGATGGCACTCCGGAGCCGAGAGCACTCCGGGGACGGTCCTCGCGACGGCGTCGACGAGTATGCAGGCGGGGATCTCGCCTCCGGTGAGCACGTAGTCGCCGATCGAGATCTCCTCGTCGACGGCGAGTTCCAGCGCGCGTTCGTCGATGCCCTCGTAATGCCCGCACAGGAGTATGAGCCTGCCGTATTCCTCCGACAGCTCCGCGGCGCGCTTCTGGGTCAGCAGGGCTCCCTTCGGGGAGAGATAGATGACTCTCGTCGGGACGCCGGGGTCCTCGTCCCTCACGGCCTCGACCGCCTTCACCACGGGAGGGGCGGCGATCAGCATCCCCTTCCCTCCGCCGTACGGGGTGTCGTCCACCCTGCCGGTGCGGTTCCCGCTGAAATCGCGGAGGTTGTGCATACGCACATCGATCGCTCCGCTCCTTCTCGCCCGCCCGATTATGCTCTCGGAGAGGACATAGTCGACGAGGTCGGGGAAAAGGGTTATGATGTCGAATCTCATCAGTCAAACATTCCTTCGATGGGTCTTACGTAGATGCCGCTTCCGGGGTCGATCCTGATCACGAACTCCTTCACGGCCGGCATCATGCGCTGGCCCGACGGGGTGTCGACGGTATAGACGTCCGACGCTCCCGCGTTGAATACGTCCGCGAGGCGCCCGTATTCCTTCCCGGTGTCGGCGTCGACGACCGGCAGGCCGATCAGGTCGGCGATGAAGAATGCCCCGTCGTCGAGCGGCAGATCGCTCTTCGCGGCATACGCGACGGCCCCTCTCATTGCCTCGGCGGCGTCGATGCCGTCGATGTCCGAGAGCTTCATGAAAACGTGGTTCCTGCTGACTTTCGCCGAGAGCACCCGGCGGCCGCGAAGCTCCCTGCCGTCGGCGAAATATATGACCTCCAGCGACGCGAGCACCGCGGGGGAGTCGCACCACGATTCGAGCTTGACCTCTCCGTCGAGTCCGCGCGTGTTAACTATTTTCCCGCATTCGAGGAACCCGTTCTCCGGGCGTCGCGAAGCGCTGTTCCGGTCCTGTCCCCGGACCTGTTTTCCGTCTTCTCCGGACATGGCAGGCCGCACCTCTCCAAACTAAAGATTTACTCAACATAATTATAGCACATTACTGTTTTTTTTTCAAGATGTAACGCGATTTTTGGGGCACACGCACAAATAACTCTTGATTAATCACGCCGATTATTGTATAATAAGTGATAAAGTTCAATGGCCGTCCCTGCCCGCGGGAAAAGCGCGGGGGACGGCAGGAAAGGCACGGACATACAAATGCGATTCGTTTCACTACTGACCGCCTCCACCGCCCCGTCGGGCGCGGCGGGATTCTTCCAGCAGTACGGCATGATAATCCTCATCGTCGTGATGGTGGTCCTCCTCTATTTCGTCATGATACGTCCCCAGCGCAAGCAGGAGAAGGAGACCCGCGAGATGAGGAACAACCTCGCCATCGGCGACGAGATCGTCACCATCGGCGGCATCGTCGGGATAATCATATCGATCAGCGGCGAGGACACCGTCACCATCGTCTCCTCGCGCGACCGCACGAGACTTCAGATCCTCCGCAGCTCGGTATCCAGAGTGCAGGTGCACGCCGGCGGCGGACAGCAGGCACAGTCTTCCGACCAGAAGGACGCGGGCGACAAAAAGGACAACTCCGACAAAAAGAAGAATGCAGCCGGGGATGAGAGCAAACCCGCCGACAAACCGGAAAACGAAAAAAAATAATCTCCCGCGTGCGCAAAACCGGTTGCAAAACGCGGCTGATAATGGTATAATAATATTATAATCTTTTTTCTCCGTAAAGAAACACCTGCAAGGAGGACTTCCCCACCATGTCAAAGCGCATTACCGCTTTATTACTCACAGCGCTGGTTCTCGTCGGCTGTCTGGCAGGATGCTATGACAGGAAGATCGACGGCGAAAACGTCTTCGGCGCCGAGATCACGCTGTACCTGACCGATCCGGTCTACGAGCTCGACCCGGCGCTCTGCCTGAACAATGACTCGGCATACCAGCTCTGTTCACTGCTCTACGATACGCTCTTCAAGATCGACGCGAACGGAAAGCTCGTCCCCTCGATCGCCGAGAGTTACGAGATAATCAAGAACGAGAAGAAACACGAATACAAAATGAACATCACCCTCCGCAGCGGGAACAGCTGGTCCGACGGCATCTATGTGTCGGCCGAAGACTGCATCTACGCGTGGAAGAGAGTTCTCGACCCCGAATTCAACAGTGAGGCCTGCTGCCTGCTCTACGACATACTCAACGCCAGAGAGGCCAAGCAGGGCGACTGCTCGATCGACGACGTCGGCATCTACGCGATCGACGAGCTGGTGCTCCAGATCACATTCGTCGGTGACATCGACTACAACGCCTTCCTTCTCAACCTCACCAGCGTCGCGCTGGCCCCGCTGCGCGAACGCATCGTCGAAAAGAACGGCGACTGGGCAAAGAAGCCGGCCACCACGGTCAACTCCGGCCCCTTCATGCTCCGCCGCGTCAACTACGGCTTCGACACCGCCAACACTCCCGATTCCTCGTACGCCTCGATGACGCTCGAGCGCAACTCGTTCTACCGCCGCGGCAAGGACTCAAAGCACCTTGACGAGAGCGTCACCCCCTACAGACTGATCGTCGACTTCTCGAGGACCAAGGAGGAACAGCTCGCCGACTTCGCCGAAGGAAAGATCTTCTACGTCGGCGATATCGCGCTGAGCGCCCGCGCCAACTACAAAGACACCGCCGTCATCAACGATCTCCTTTCCACCCATACATATTACCTCAACGAAAAGGCTGACATCGCAAAGGCCGACGGCACGACCGAGAAGCTCTTCGCCGACAGGAACATCCGCCTTGCCCTCTCGGCCGCGATCGACCGCGAGGCAATAGCGGCGCAGGTCGTATTCGCGAAGGCGGCTTCCGCCATCGTTCCCGGCAAGGTATTCGAGGCCGGAAGCGTCAAGACGCTGTTCCGGAGCGTCGGCGGCGATCTGATAAAGACTACCGCCGATACTTCCGCCGCGGCCGGATTCATCTCCGCCTCCGGAAAGAACCCCGCCGACTACACCTTCTCGATCAGCGTCCGCGCCGACGACGAGGTCCACGTCGCGATAGCCGATGCGGTCTGCGAGTCCTGGAAGCAGCTCGGGTTCAACGTCTCGGTCAACAAGGTCCAGCTCTCTGTCAACGACGAGAAGCTCGCCGGTGAAGACGTCAAGGATATCTACGACGACAACTTCTGCGAGAGGTTCTACGACGGCAGATTCGAAGTCGCCGCGATCGACCTCATCGCCAACACGCCCGACGCCTACTCCGTCCTCGCGCCCTTCGCCACCGACTATTCCGGCCAGGGTCAGGCCATGACATCGGACGAATACATCGACGTCCCGCACAAGACCGGCTATTCCGACGAAGCCTACGATGCCATCATAGACAAGGCGTTCGGCGCCGCGAACTCCGCCGACAGGGCGGCCGCGCTGCATGAAGCCGAAGCCAAGCTCATGGAAGACATGCCCGTCATCCCGATCCTCTTCAACCAGGATGCGTACCTCATCTCCGGCGATCTTTCGAAAGTCAAAGTCGACTACTTCGGCGGCAAGATATTCACAAAGGCCAAACTCAAGAACTACATCGACTACATCGTGATCACGACCGAAGAGGAAGAGGAGAAAAAAGAGGCTGAATAAAGCCCCGTCTCCGGCACTCCGCCGCCCTTTCCGCTCCTCATCCCCCCACCCCGCTGCTATGCCATCCCGCCGAGGGTGACGGCAGACGGGCTATGATGAGCAAACATACGCACAGACGCATATACGCATATACGCACAGACACACAAACAGAAGAAACCGGGACGGACATCCGGTCCCGGGCGAATGAGCCTTAATTACAAATATTGAAAGGAATCAAACGAAGATGATGAAAAAGCATTCCGTTGCCATTCTTTCCATTCTCCTCGCCGCGATGTTCGCTATCTCCCTGCTTTCGTCCTGCGCGGCCCCGGGCGGAACCGACAGCAAGACGGATGAAGTATCCGGAGCCGCCGGATCATCAGCGGATATCACCACGGCATCGATGTACGACGATGAGGGTTACCTGCTTGACGACCTGCCGGCAGACCTGAAATTCGGCGACACCCTCTCTATCCTCCGCTGGGAGGACGTCGAGCACCCCGAATTCGACGTTGAGGAGCAGACCGGCGACCTCATACTCGACCAGCTCTTCTCCAGAAACCAGACCGTCGAGACGAGACTCGGCCTGACGATCGAATGGCACGCGATAAAGGGCAACAGCGATAACAGATCGAACTGGAACAACCACCTTATCAACAAGGCCAAGAGCGGCGACGCCGACTACGACGTCCTCGCCAGCTATTCCCTTTCCATTGCGATGAACGCGAGCAGCGGACTGCTCACCGACATGCTCAACACCTCGACCTGCCCCTACCTCAACTTCTCGCAGCCCTGGTGGTCCGATCTCCTCGTCGAACAGGCCACGATCCTCGGCAAACTCTACTTCGCTTCGGGAGACATCTCGAGGAACGCCCTCGAGATGATGTACGTCTGCTTCGTGAACAACGAGCTGCTCTCCAAGTACAACCTGGAGAACCCGCAGAAGTACGTCGAATCGGGCGACTGGACATATGACAAGTTCATCGAGATGTGCCAGGGCGTCTACGAAGGCGCCGGCACCAAGGACGCCGATGCCGACACGTTCGGCTATATGTGCTCGGGAATCCACAACGACCCGTGGTTCTACGGTTCGGGAGCCACGATCTGCGAAAAGGATGAGAACGGCTATATCGTTTCCTCCGAGTCGATGTTCGGCGAGCGCGTCGTCGACACCCTCGACAAGATGATAGGCCTCTTCGGCTCGCCGTACGGCATATACACCGACAGCGTCAAGCATCAGAAAGCCTTCCGCGACAACCGTATCCTCTTCTGCACCGACAGGTGCCGCTGCTCTCACAAGGTCTTTGCCGAGAACGCCGACTGCAAGTACGTCGTCGTTCCCTGCCCGAAGTACAACAAGGACCAGGACCGCTTCTACACCGTGATGGGCAACCCCTTCACCCTCTACGCGATCGCGGCCAACTGCGAGGACAAGGCGAAAGCCTCCGCCTTCGTCGAGTGCATGGCTTCCGAGGGATACCGCAAGGTCACCCCGGCCGTCTTTGAGCTCTCCCTCAAGACAAAATACGTCGACGACCCGACATCGGGCGAGATGTATGACATAATCCGCGAGAGCCTCACCTACGACCTCGGCAGGATCTTCTCCAACGACCTCATCGGTCAGGGCGACTTCCGCAGCGCCATATCGATGGCCTCCAACAGCTGGATGACGAGAAAAGTCGGCATCGAGAAGAGGCTCGACTCGCTCACCAAGAAGCTTATGCAGTCCTTTGAGTCGCTCGGCTGAAATGCCGGCCTCTGAAACTGAAAGCAGATCATATCCTCCCCGCCGCGGACTTTCCGCGGCGGGGCCTTTTATTTACTATTGACATAACTGATTAAAACGTGATATAATATTATATATTTTTTCACTCAGAGGTCAGCTTTTCATGTCATTCAGAAACAACTGTGAAAACACGCTGCCGGACGGCTCTCCCGTTTCACTTCATGCCGCGGACGGGGCGGCGCCGGAGCCCGAAGCTCCGGATACGGTAGGCGCCGGCAATTTCATACACGACATAATAGAGGAGGACCTTCGCGCCGATCCGGAGCTGAAGATCCACACTCGCTTTCCGCCTGAGCCGAACGGATACCTTCATATCGGTTCGGCCAAGGCCATACGCATAAACAGCCGCGCCGCGGCGAAATACGGGGGCCTTTTCAACCTCCGCTATGACGACACCAACCCCGTGAAGGAAGGCGACGAGTATGTGAAGTCGATCTACGAGGATCTGCTCTGGCTCGGATGCGAACCGACGGGCGGCGTCTATTACGGCTCCGACTACTTTGACAAGTGCTACGAGTTCGCCGTTAAGCTGATAAAGGACGGGAAGGCGTACGTCGATGACCTCACTGCCGACGAGATGCGCGAATACCGCGGCACGCTCACCGAGCCCGGAAAGGAATCTCCGTACCGCGGCAGGAGCGTCGAAGAGAACCTCGACCTCTTCGAGAGAATGAAAAACGGCGAGTTTCCCGACGGCAGCAGGACGCTCCGTGCGAAGATAGACATGGCGAGCCCCAACATGAACATGCGCGACCCCGCCATCTACCGCATCCTTCACACCTCTCATCACCGCCAGGGCGACAAGTGGTGCATCTATCCCCTTTACGACTTCGCGCATCCGATCCAGGATGCCCTGGAGGGGATCACGCACTCGCTCTGCTCGATCGAGTTCGAAAACCACCGGCCGCTCTACGAATGGGTGGTCGACAGCATAGGCTTCGAGAAGAAGCCGAAGCAGCGCGAGTTCGCAAGGCTCAACGTCACGCACACCGTAATGAGCAAGAGATATCTGCGTCAGCTCGTCGAGACCGGTCTCGTCGACGGCTGGGACGACCCCCGTATGCCCACTCTGTGCGGGCTCCGCAGAAGAGGATATACTCCTTCCGCAATCTTCGACTTCGTCGACAGAGCCGGTGTCGCCAAGGCATACAGCGTCGTGGGGATAGAGCTGCTCGAGCACTGCATCAGGGAGGAGCTGAACCGCACGGCTCCGCGCCGCGTCGCGGTGACCTCCCCTCTCAAGCTCATCATAGACAATTACCCAGAAGACAGAACCGAGTGGTTCGAGCTTCCGAACAACCCGGGAGACCCGGACGCCGGAACCCGCAGTCTGCCTTTCACCCGCGAGCTCCTCATCGAGTCCGACGACTTCGCCGAGGTCCCGCCTCCCAGGTTCTTCAGACTGAAGCCGGGCGGCGAGGTGAGACTGATGGGGGCCTACATAGTCAAATTCGTCTCGCTCGAAAAGAACGCCGACGGTACTGTGAAGGCGATCCACGCCGAGGCGGACCTGGTCTCGGGGAACGGCAGCCCCTCCGACGGAAGAAAGATAAAGGGCACGATACACTGGCTGTCTGAAAAATACGCCGCGCGCCGCGACGTCATGGTATACGACCACCTCTTTACCCTCGAGAACGTCGACGACATCCCCGAGGGAAAGACCTACGGCGACTATCTGAACCCCGAATCGGTGAAGAAGCTGGAAGGCTGCGCCGTCGAGCCGTCGCTGGCCGGCGCGAAGCCGGGCGAACGGTTCCAGTTCGTCCGCAACGGCTATTACGTCGCCGATTCGAAGCACCCCGGCGTCTTCAACCGGATCGTCGGGCTTAAGGACAGCTTCCCGAAAGCGGGAAAATGAACACAGGGTGCACTATACAGCATACGAAAAGGACGGGATCCATTCGATGAACGAACTAAAGAAAAAACTGGCCGAGATCCAGGCGCAGGCCGAAAAGAAGATAAACGAGGACGGCATAGACCCCGAGAAGGTCAGGATCGAATACCTCGGCAAGAAGGGCGACCTCACCGCCGTGCTCAGGAGCATGGGCAGCCTGTCGCCCGAGGAAAGACCGCAGATCGGCCAGCTCGCGAACAAGGTCCGGGCGGCCATCGAGGCGGCCATCGAGGCCAGAAAACAGTATCTGAAGACATCGCAGCTGGAGCACAGGCTCATGAGCGAAAAGCTCGACGTGACCATGCCCGGCGAGAGATTCGAGATCGGGCACAGACATCCGCTGACCAAGATCAGGCGCGAACTCGAGGACATCTTCCTCGGTCTCGGCTTCAGCATAGCCGAGGGACCGGAGGTCGAATATGACTATTACAACTTTCAGGCCCTGAACATCCCGCCCAACCATCCCGCCAGAGACACGCAGGATACCTTCTACATCACCGACAGCGTCCTTCTCCGCTCCCAGACGTCTCCCGTACAGGTGCGCGTCATGGAAAAGCAGAAGCCGCCGATCAGGATAATATCCCCCGGAAGAGTCTACCGGGCCGACGACGTCGACGCCACCCATTCACCGCTCTTCCACCAGCTCGAAGGTCTCGTGGTCGACCGCGGGATCACGATGGGCGACCTCAAGGGCGTCCTTGAGCTCTTCGCGAAGAACACATTCGGCGAAGGGACGAAGATCAGGTTCAGGCCTCATCACTTCCCCTTCACCGAACCGTCCGCAGAAGTCGACGTATCGTGCTTCGCGTGCGGCGGAAAAGGCTGCCGTCTGTGCAAGGGAGAGGGCTGGATCGAGATCCTCGGCGCCGGAATGGTGCACCCGAAGGTGCTCTCGGGCTGCGGGATAGATCCGAACGAATACTCCGGATTCGCCTTCGGGTTCGGGATCGAGCGCATAGCGATGCTGAAATACCACATCGACGACATGCGCCTGCTCTACGAGAACGACATGCGCTTCCTCTCGCAGTTCTGAGCGGCGCCCGGACCGGAACAACTGAAGATTACAGGAGCAGGAGTTGATCGTAAAATGATTTTATCACTTGAATGGCTGAACGAGTTCACCGATATAACCGGAATGGGTCCCAAGGAATTCTGCGACAGGATGACCGACACCGGATCCAAGGTCGAAAACTACAGGGTGCTCGGCGAAAACATAATAAACGTCAAAGTCGGAAAGATCCTCTCGGTCGAAAAGCACGAAAACAGCGACAGGCTGCAGATCTGCATGACCGACGCGGGCGGAGAAAAGCCGCTGCAGATAGTCACCGCCGCGACGAACGTGTTTCCCGGGGCGGTGGTCCCGGTGGCGGTCGCAGACGCCAGGCTCCCCGGCGGGGAGATAAAGAAAAGCAAGCTCCGCGGAGTTCTCTCCGAGGGCATGTTCTGCTCGATAGCCGAGCTCGAGCTGACGACGCACGACATGCCGGGAGCCGCCGAGGACGGGATACTGATCCTCGGTGAGGAATTCGGGAAGTTCGTCGGCGCCGACATCCGCGACGTCCTGAAGCTCTCCGACACCGCCGTAGAGTTTGAGATAACCCCCAACCGCCCCGACTGCCTGTCGGTCATCGGACTCGCCAGAGAGGCCTCGGTCTCCTTCGGCAGACCGCTGAAACTGCACACCCCCTCGGTGCGCGGGTCGTCGGACGGCGACATCATCGAGAACTACCTCACCGTGACCGACAGCGCCCCCGGGCTCTGCCCGAGATACACGGCGAGAGTCGTGAAGGACGTGAAGATCGCGCCCTCTCCGCTCTGGATGAGAGCACGTCTGCGCGCGTCCGGCGTGCGCCCGATCAACAATATCGTCGATATAACCAATTACGTCATGCTTGAATACGGACAGCCGATGCACGCGTTCGACTACAAGTGCCTCGACGGTTCGTCGATCACAGTGCGGACAGCGGCCGAAGGCGAGAAGTTCGTCTCGCTCGACGGAAAGGAACACATCCTCGACGGCGGCACGCTCGTAATCGCCGACGCGAAGAAGCCGGTCGCTCTGGCCGGCGTCATGGGCGGCGAGAACAGCGAGATAACCGGATCGACCTCGACCGTCGTGTTCGAGTCGGCGAACTTCCTCGGAGCCTGCGTCAGGATCGGAGCCCGCAAGCAGGGCATGCGCACCGAGAGCTCGTCGAGATTCGAGAAGGGCCTCGACCCCGAAAACACCCTCCCCGCGATCGAGAGAGCCTGCGAACTGGTCGAGATGCTGGGCGCCGGGACCGTCGTCGACGGCATCACCGACGTCTTCCCCGGACGGACCGCCGCCCGCAGGACGCCGCTCCGTCCCGACGTAATCAACCGCTTCCTCGGCACATCGATCGACGAGGCATTCATGCGCAGGACGCTCGCCGAGCTCGGATTCGGCTTCGACGGAGGAGACGTCATCATCCCCTCCTGGAGAGCGGACGTCGAAGAGATGGCCGACCTCGCCGAGGAGATCATCCGCATCAGGGGCTACAACACCATAGAATCGGCTGCGATCTGCGCAAGCACCACCGAGGGAATGAGGACCCCGAGGCAGAACTTCGACCTTGGGATCGAGCAGACCCTCATCGGGCTCGGACTGTCCGAGATACAGACGTTCTCGTTCATCAGTCCCAAATACTACGACAGGATCGGTCTTCCCGCCGGCGACCCGAGAAGGCGCTCGGTGAAGATCCGCAATCCCCTCGGAGAGGACACCGGCATCATGCGCACCACCGCGCTTCCCTCGATGCTCGAGGTGATCGCGAGGAACATCAACTTCAGCAACGAAAACGCCAGGCTGTTCGAGATGGCGACTGTATATATCCCGGGCGACGACCCCGATGCGCTCCCCGAGGAGCCGGTATCGCTGACGCTGGGAATGTACGGAGGCTGCACTTTTTATACCGTCAAGGGCATAGTCGAGGCGCTGCTGAGGTCGTGCGGCGTCAGGGGCGCATCGTTCACCGCCGCCGCGGCACCCGGATTCCATCCCGGAAGATGCGCGGAATTCCGGAGCGCGAAAGGCGAACTACTCGGCACATTCGGACAGATCCACCCGAACGTCGCCGCCGCTTACGGGACCGATCAGCAGATCTTCGCCGCCGAGATCAGCGTTCCCGGGCTCTTCGCCGCCTCCGACAGGACGATCGAATACCGCCCGCTCCCGAAGTACCCCGCCGTGACGCGCGATTTCTCGTTCGTCTGCGACGACGGCCTCGAGGTCGGAAAGATCGAGGACGTGATGAAGAAGGCCGGAGGCGACCTGCTCGAGGATATAAAGGTCTTCGACGTCTACCGCGGGCTTCAGCTCGGCGCCGGCCGGAAGAGCGTCTCGCTCAGGGCGGTGCTCAGAGCGGCCGACCGCACGCTCACACAGGACGATTCAGACAAAGTCTGCGCGGGAATGCTCGACGCCCTGAAGAAGGAACTGGGACTTGCCCTCCGCGGCTGAGATGTCTGGTACCGTCACACTTTTTGAGACCGTATCGGAGAACGTCCGGGACACCGGGCTCGCAGGCGCGAAGCTCGCCGGAATGATACGCGACGACCCGTCGATGCCGTCCTTCGTCTGCCTGAGAGGAGACCTCGGCGCAGGCAAGACCGTCTTCGCACGCGGCTTCATCGGAGCTCTCTGCCCCGGGGTCCGCGTCCGCTCTCCCTCATATACACTCATCAACGAATACCCGTGCCGTATCGGCGGACGACGGATCCGCGTATGCCACATGGACGCCTACCGGATAAACGGATACGACGATCTCTTTTCGACCGGATTCTACGACATCCCAGAAGGAAGAGATTCGGCCGTGCTCTGCGAATGGCCGGAGAAGATATACTTCGCCCTGCCGGAGCGCAGGATCGAAGCCGTCATCTCGCCCGTGCCGGCGGACGCGCCGGCCGGCACCCCCGAAGGCCGGAAAATCACAGTATCGGTGGTAAACGAATGACAGTACTTGCCTGCGACAGCTGTTCCGGGACCGCCTCCGCCGCCCTATGCGACGGCAGCCGGCTGATCTCCGAAGCCTCTGTCACCAACGGAAACACTCATACCGAGACTCTCATGCCGCTGATAGAAACGGTGCTCCGGACCGGAGGCGTCTCCGTCTCAGAGATAGACCTTTTCGCCTGTACGAGCGGTCCCGGTTCATTCACCGGAGTACGCATAGGTGTCGCGACTGTCAAGGGCCTCGCCCTGGGCCGCGGCGTGCCCTGCGCCGGAGTCTCGTCGCTCGAGGCCCTAGCGTACGCGGCGGCCGCGGAGGCGGCGGCCTCTGCCGCGGCCGGCTGCCTGCCGCCGCTCATTCTTCCGCTGCTCGACGCGAGAAGGGGCCAGTTCTACACCGCTCTCTTCGAGCCTGACGGGGGGCTCCCGCTCAGGCTCACGGACGACGAAGCCCTCGACATCGGTAAGATATCGTCGATGCTGGCGGAAGACGGAAGATACGCGGGCAGGCCGGTCCTGCTCTGCGGAGACGGCGCCGCGGCGGCGCTGCCCGGCCTTCCCGCCGGAAGATGCGTCATGCCGCCGCCCCACCGCTCGTTCATATCACCCTATTACGTCGCCCAGGCCGCTCTGGCGGCGCACTCGCGCGGACAGAGCGTCACCGACGCGGCACTGCTGCCGTCGTACCTGCGGATCCCGCAGGCCGAACGCGACAGACTGGAAAAACTCAAAGGCCCCGGCACCGCCGGCACGAACACCGAAGGAACGACATCAACGGAGGCGAATAAATGAAAAAGATCCTCATAGGAAGCGACCACGCCGGATTCGACGCGAAGAAGAAGATCGCGGAGCACCTCCGCTCGCTCGGTCACGAAGTCACCGACTGCGGAACATATTCAACTGTCAGCTGCGACTACCCCATCATCGCCCACAGGACCTGCGCGAAATTCGCGGAGGGCGGATATGACTTTGCCGTACTCATCTGCGGGACAGGGATCGGAGTTTCGATCGCCGCCAACAAGCACGCCGGGATCAGAGCCGCGCTCTGCAACGACATCTTCTCCACCGAGATGGCGCGCCAGCACAATGACGCCAACGTCCTCTGCCTCGGAGCCCGTGTCCTCGACATATCGCTTATGAACGACATCGCCGACACTTTCATCGCCACTCCGGCTCTCGAAGAGGAGAGACACGTGCGCAGACAGGCCGAGATGAAGGCGCTTGACGACGGCAACTTCGACGAGCTGTTCGGGACGGGAGCCGTCCCGGGCAAATGACCGGGGAACTCTCAAAAAGTTGGAAAAGAACAGCAGAAAACTGCTCCGCGGGATAGCGGCCGCCCTGAGAGAGGCGTCCGGCAGCCCTAAGAAGAACAGATTCACGACCGCCGTGATCGTCGCGGCAGGCCGTTCGGAGCGTATGGGCGGGGATATCCCCAAGCAGTTCATCACGCTCGACGGCATACCTGCCGCGGCGGCGTCGCTCCGGGCATACAACGAATCGGCATACATAGACGCGATAGTGGCGGTCGTGAGGCCCGAAGACGTCGAGTCGGGCATATACGCCGAATTCAGGGAAAAATACGCTCTCGGAAAGCTCGTATCGGTGGTCGCCGGCGGAAGCACGCGCCAGGAGTCGGTGCTTCGCGGGATAGAGGAGATAGCGTCGCCGTCGTCGCCCGGCGCTTCGGTCTTGAAAAAGACCGAATATGTCGCCATAGCCGACGCCGCGAGGCCGCTTACGACCCCGGAGGACATCGACAGGGTCTGCATCGCCGCCTGCCGCTTCGAAGCCGCAACGGCGGCCTGCCGTGCGGTCGACAGCGTAAAGGTGGCGGACAGTCACGGATTCATCGATTCGTCTATCGACAGAAAGACGGTCTGGCTCGCCGCGACTCCCCAGGTGTTCAGCCTGCCCCTCTACCGCGCGGCGGCATATTCCGCGCTCGAGGAGGGGTTCGAGGGCAGCGACGACAACGAGCTTGTCGAGCACATGGGGCACGCGGTAAAGATCGTCGAGATCGGAAGGTACAATATCAAACTCACGCGTCCGGAGGACCCGTACGTCGCCGCGGCTCTTGCCGGGTATCTGAAAAAGAAGGCAGCTGAGGAATACGAACAGTCGCATACCGCCGCCGTGAAAAAGACAGGACCCGATAATAAATAATAACAGTTGTTCCGCGCTGCGGAAGAACGGATGAGAAGAAAATTGAACAATAATTGCGGAAATGATCCCCGCGCGATCAGGATCGGACACGGATACGACGTCCACCGCTTCGCCGAAGGGCGGCGGCTGATCATTGGCGGGGCCGAAATAGAATATCCGTACGGGCTGCTCGGGCACTCCGACGCCGACGTCCTGACGCACGCCGTCATCGACGCTCTCTTCGGCGCGGCGGCGCTGGGTGACATCGGTTCCCATTTCCCCGACACCGACCCCGCGTACAAGGACGCCGACAGTATCGCGCTTCTGCGCAGAGCCGGCGAGATTATACAGGGTGCGGGCTGGCGAGCCGTCAATATCGACTCGACCGTGATCGCGGAGCGTCCGAAGCTCGCACCCTACATCGATGAAATGAGACAGAACATCGCCTCGGCGCTGGGTATGCCGGCCGGCTGCGTCAGCGTCAAGGCGACGACCGAGGAAGGCCTCGGATTCACCGGCAGACGCGAGGGCATTTCAGCCCACGCCGTTTGTCTTATAGAAAAAAACGGAGACTGATCTTACAATGAAAGATACGATACTTATATCCCCATCCCTGCTGGCAGCGGATTTTTCAAGGCTGGCTGAAGAGATAGCCGGGATCGAATCTGCCGCGGACTACCTCCATCTCGACGTCATGGACGGTCATTTCGTCCCAAATATGTCGATAGGCCCCGCGGTGATATCCTCGCTCCGCAGCGTCTCCGATCTGATCTTCGACGTCCATCTGATGATCAGCGACCCCGAAAAGTACACCGACGCGTTCATTGACGCCGGCGCCGACATCGTCACCTTCCATATCGAAGCTTGTCCCGACCCGCGCCCCGTCATAGAAAAGATACGCGGCCGCGGGCGTCACGCCGGACTGGCGATCTCCCCCGATACCCCCGCGGAAGCGGTGTTTCCCTATCTCGGGGAGGTAGACATGATACTCGTCATGACAGTCTATCCCGGCTTCGGAGGACAGAAGCTGATAGGTGACACGATCCCCAAGATCACAGAGATCCGGCGCGAGGCGGAGGCCCGCGGACTCGATACTGACATCGAGGTCGACGGCGGGATCGGCGACGGAAACGTCGCGCTGCTCAGTGCCGCCGGAGCGAACGTGATCGTGGCGGGGTCGTCGGTATTCAGGTCGCATGATCCGTCGGATGCCGTCGACAGACTGCGCGAGGCAGCCGAATCGGCGCCTTACGTCCACTATTGAAAAAGGGAGAATCATTATAATGATGACAAAAGAAATAAGCGAAGTGGCCTCCCGTATAAGGACTCTTCGCGAAGTTGCCGGCATGAGCCAGCAGGAGGCGGCCAGCCGCACCGAAGTATCGCTCTCCGAATACCGTTCTCTGGAACAGGGCGAGAAGGACTTCCCCTTCACGTTCATATACAAGGCCGCGGCGACCTTCGGGGTCGAGATGCGCGACATACTCGAAGGAACGAGCCCGAATCTCAAACTCTATACAGTGACGAGAAAAGGCGAGGGGATGCCCATCGCCCGCAACACCGGATTCACCTACCACAACCTTGCGCCGTCGTTCAAGCACAAGTCGGCCGAACCCTTCTGGGTCAGCATCCCGGCCGAATCGGAGAACGAGCCGCCCGTCTTCACCAAGCACAACGGCCAGGAGATCGACATCGTCATAAAGGGCAAACTCGAGATCAGGATCCACGACCGGATGGAGATACTGAACGAGGGCGACACCATCTACTACAACAGTTCCTATCCGCACGCCCTGCGTGCGATGGGAGGCAGGGTCTGCGAGGTCTACGCCATAGTCCTCAAGCCCTCCGAGACCGACAGCTCGTTCGATCAGAACGCCGTCGATCCCGAGAACGCCGTCGCGCCGGAGGAGATCACCGAGAGGACGGTCGCCGACGACTTCGTATCGCTTTCGTTCGACGACAAGGGCGTCGTGAACGGCATATCGTTCAAAAACGAGGACAGATTCAACTTCGCCTTCGACGTTGTCGACAGGATCGCGGCGAAAACGCCCGACAGGCGCGCGATGCTCTGGGTCGGGGCCGACAAGCGCGACCACTCCTTCACATTCGGCGACATGTCGAGATACTCGAACATGACGGCCAACTACTTCCAGTCGGTCGGAATAAAGCGGGGCGACAGGGTGATGCTGGTGCTCAAGCGCCACTATCAGTTCTGGTTCTGCATGCTCGCGCTCCACAAGATCGGAGCTATAGCCATCCCCGCCACGAACCAGCTGGTGCTGCACGACTTTGAATACCGCTTCGACGCCGCCGGCGTCAGCGCCATCGTATGCACGGCCGACGGAGAGACACATCTGCACGCCGAAAAGGCCGCCGAGGCCCACCCCGGCATGATAAAGATACTCGTAGGCGGAAAGCGCGAGGGCTGGCTCGACTACAACAGCGAGATGTCGCTCTGCAGCGACTCGTTCATGCGCACCGCCAACTCCCCCTGCGGCGACGACAAGATGCTCATGCTCTTCACGTCGGGCACCTCGGGATACCCCAGGATCGCCGCGCATTCGTACAAATACCCGCTGGGGCACTACATCACCGCCAGATGCTGGCATTCGGTCCATCCCGACGGCCTTCACTTCACCGTATCCGATACCGGATGGGGCAAGGCGCTCTGGGGAAAGCTCTACGGACAGTGGCTCTGCGAGGCCCCCGTATTCACATACGACTTCGACCGCTTCAACCCGGCCGACATACTTCCCCTCTTCGAGAAATACCGCATAACCACCTTCTGCGCGCCGCCCACGATCTACCGCTATCTGATCAGAGAAGACCTGTCGAAGTACAACCTCTCGTCGATCGAATACGCGACGACCGCGGGAGAGGCGCTCAACCCCGAGGTCTCGAACATCTTCTACTCCGCCACCGGCCTTCGCATCATGGAGGCCTTCGGTCAGACCGAGACGACGCTCGTCATAGGCAATTTCGTCGGTTCCGTCCCGAAGACCGGCTCGATGGGCAAACCGTCGCCGCTCTACAAGGTCGAGCTGCTCGGCGCCGACGGCAAAAAGTGCGCCCCCGGCGAGACCGGCGAGATCTGCATCGACGTATCCGGAGGCCGCCCCTGCGGGCTGTTCCTCGGCTACTATAACGACCCCGACACCACCGCGAAGGTCCTGCACGACGGCTACTACCACACCGGCGACACCGCGACGGTGGACGAGGACGGCTACTACTGGTACATCGGCCGCGTCGACGACGTCATCAAGTCATCGGGCTACCGCATAGGGCCGTTCGAGATCGAGAGCGTCATAATGGAGCTCCCGTATGTCCTCGAGTGCGCGATCACGGCGGTCCCCGACGAAGTCAGAGGCCAGATAGTCAAGGCCACCATTGTCCTCACCCGCGGCACGAAGCCGTCCGAGGAGCTGAAGAAGGAGATCCAGGGATACGTCAAGACGCACACCGCGCCGTACAAGTACCCGAGGGTCGTCGAATTCACCGACGAGCTCCCCAAGACGATAAGCGGAAAGGTCAGGCGCTTCGTGATCAGGAGCAGAGACATTGAGAAGCTCGGAGCCGAACCCGGGACGCCGGTGAAGACCGAAAACAGATAAAAAAGGAGACGCCGCCATGACGCTCGACTACAGAAGAGAATTTGAGATCCGGCACCGCTATGACGTTGCGGTGATAGGCGGAGGACCCGCCGGAGTCGCCGCGGCCGTCGAGGCGGCCCGTAACGGGGCTGACACGCTGCTTGCGGAATCGTCGGGACTCCTGGGCGGTATGGCGGCGTCGGCCCTCGTAGGGCCCTTTATGACGTGCTACGACAGGGACGGCGAGCGAAAGGTCGTCGGCGGCATCTTCGACGAGATAGTCGAACGCACGGCGGCCCTGGGCGGGGCGATACCGCCGTCGGAGACAGACTCCCCCTCGCGCTACACCTCATTCATCTCGAAATACCACAGGCATGTGACTCCCTTCGATTCATTCGCACTTGAGACCGCGCTCGACGGAATGGTCAAAGAGGCGGGTGTCGACCTTATGCTCTACACCTCATTCTGCGACGCCGTCGTGAATGAGGAGAACGGAAAGATAGACGCGCTCATCTTCTCATCACTCGAGGGCCTCTGGGCCGCTCAGGCGGACGTCGTGGTCGACTGCACCGGCACCGCCGCCGTGGCGGCCGCCGCCGGTGCGCCGACCTGGAAGGGCGGCGAGGACGGCGCGCCTCCGCAGCCCGGGACCTATTTCTTCGAGGTCGACGGCGTGAACGACGAGGGATACGTCGCGCGCCCCAAGGCGCCGGTGAAGGCGTACATGCTCCCCGGAGGCGGCGCGTACAAAATAAACAGCTACCGCGTCTTCGGCGTCGATGCGGCGGACTCCGCAAGCATGACGGAAGGAACGGTAGCGGGAAGAAAACAGGTATTCAAAGCACTCGACGTCCTGCACGGCACGCCCGGCTTCGAGAACGCGAGGCTCTCTCAGGCGGCGTCGATGCTCGGCGTGCGCGAGAGCAGACACATCCGCGGGAAATACATCCTGAAGGTGAGCGACCTCACCGGGGGGACCGTGTTCGACGATTCGATCTGCTGCTTCGGATACGGGATGGACGTGCATCCGCGCGACCCCGGCCTCGAGGGCAAGGGCAATTTCAAGATAGAGGTGGCGCCGGTATATACGATACCCTACCGCTGCCTCGTTACGGAAACGGTAGGGAATCTGCTTGCCGCGGGCAAGTGTATCAGCGCCGAATCTCAGGCGGCCGGGAGCATACGCGTCATGCCTGCCTGCGTGGCGACGGGACAGGCCGCGGGCGCGGCTGCCGCGATGGCATCCCTGTCCGGAACATCTCCGTCCCGGATCGACACGGAAAAGCTCATATCGCTGCTCCGCTCTCACGGCGCGGTGACCTGCCCCGCCGACATTGCCGGCTGAGGAGGCTCAGAGACTGCTCAGAGCCTCTTTGATTGCGTCGATAAGCTTGGTACCGGCACCTGAAAGTACCGATATTGTAAGCACGACAAGGAAGATCACCAAAGCCACTAACAGAACGCAGAAATAGGATCTGGCGAAGTTCCGGCGGTTGATATTGGCCGACGAGATGCTGAAAACGATGAGAAAGATGAACCCTACGACCGGGATGGAAAACAGTATCTGAAGCCCGAAATATGACCAGGGAGACAGCGGCCTCAGCTGTTCTGAAGAATACTGATTCACGGCGTGTACCTCTCTTTTGACAGTTTATTTTTTTGCCGGCCGGCGGAGTTCTCCGCCGGCCAGCTGTTTTACTGTACGCTGGACCGGATGTCAGAACTCGATCCTTTTTTCGATATACTCGCGGAGCCCGGATACCGGGATCCTGACCTGCTCCATGCTGTCCCTCTCCCTGACCGTGACGCAGCCGTCGGTCTCGGAGTCGAAATCGTACGTGACGCAGAAGGGGGTCCCGATCTCGTCCTGTCTGCGGTATCTCTTGCCGATAGACCCGGTCTCGTCGTATTCGACGGCAAAGTATTTGCAGAGAGTGTCGGCGATCTTCCCCGCTCCCTCGGCAAGCTTCTTTGAGAGCGGCAGTACGGCCGCCTTTACGGGAGCAAGCGCGGGATGGAGCCTCATTACGGTGCGGACGTCGTTCTTCGCCGGATCGACAACCTCTTCGTCGTAGGCGTCGCAGAGCACTGCCAGCACAGACCGCTCGACGCCGAGCGACGGCTCGATGACGTACGGGATGTAATGCTCGTTCTTCTCCTGGTCGAAATAGGTGAGGTCCTTTCCCGACACCGTCTGGTGCTGGGTGAGGTCGTAGTCGGTCCTGTCGGCGACGCCCCAGAGTTCGCCCCATCCGAACGGGAAGAGGTACTCGAAGTCCGTCGTGGCCTTGGAATAGAACACCAGCTCCTCGGGATCGTGGTCGCGGAGCCTGATGTGATCCTCCTTAAGGCCGATCGACAGCAGCCAGTCGCGGCAGAAGCCGCGCCAGTAGTCGAACCATTCGAGGTCGGTGCCGGGCTCGCAGAAGAACTCGAGCTCCATCTGTTCGAACTCGCGGACTCTGAATATGAAGTTGCCGGGAGTTATCTCGTTTCTGAAGGACTTCCCTATCTGGCCTATGCCGAAGGGGAGTTTTTTTCTTGTGGTGCGCTGGACGTTCACGAAGTTGACGAATATGCCCTGCGCCGTCTCGGGACGGAGATACACGGTGTTCTTGGTGTCCTCGGTGACGCCCTGGAAGGTCTTGAACATCAGGTTGAACTGTCTGATGTCGGTGAAGTTGTGCTTTCCGCAGCTCGGGCAGGGGATCGCCTTTTCCTCTATGAATGCCTTCATCTCGGGCTGAGTGAAGGCGTCGATGGGTTTGTCGAGGACAAATCCGGTCTCAGCGCACCAGTCCTCGATAAGTTTGTCAGCTCTGAAGCGCTCGTGGCATTCGCGGCAGTCCATGAGTGGATCCGAGAATCCGGACAGATGGCCGGAGGCCACCCAGGTCTGCGGATTCATGAGTATGGCGGCGTCGAGGCCGACGTTGTATTTGTTCTCCTGGACGAATTTCTTCCACCAGGCGCGCTTGATGTTGTTCTTGAGCTCGACTCCCAGCGGGCCGTAGTCCCAGGTGTTGGCGAGTCCGCCGTAGATCTCGGAGCCGGGGAAAATGAAGCCGCGCGTCTTGCACAGCGCCACGATCTTGTCCATGTCCCGCAGCGCGGGATTGCCCTGAATGCTGTTTTCGTTGTCCATTGACGTATCCTTTGTATATCTTTTTTTCTGTTTGGATTGCTGTTTCGTCGGGGGAGGTCAGCCGTTCTTCTTTTCGTAGAGCTTCTTGTATTTCGAGAAGGCGTTTATCGTCGCGTTCTCGTCGTAGACAGAGGCCTCGGGGTCGCCGGGCACCGGTTTTTTCACCGTGACCGTCGAGATCTCGACCGTCGTGCCGCCGCATGTGAAGAGCAGCTCGGCGTTCGACACGAGGTCCTTCGTCGTGATGTCGGTATCGAGCATTCCGTCGACAGCCTTGATGAACTCGTCCGTCCTTGCCCTTCCGCCGAGCGACGTGAGGTCTGAGATGAACGACTGCACGAAGTTGACCGTCGTGCGCTTGCGGCTGTTCACGCCGTCGGTATAGCTGTTGAACATCAGCAGCTGCAGGGCCTTGTCGCCGTTAAGCTTCTGGCTCCCTGCCTTGAGATCGATATGCACGTTTCCCGAGACGTCGTCGTATTTCATATTGCAGGGCACGTATACGCTGACTCCGCCGATCGCGTCGATGACCTTCGGGAACGACTCCATGGTGGCGAGCGCGTACCTGTCGACCAGGATACCGGTGAGCGCGTGGATCTTGTCGCGCAGCGCGACGATCCCGTATCTGGAGAAGACCTCACCCAGTCTGCAGTATCCGCCGTTGACGGTCACGTAGGCTTTGGGGTCGAACACGGTGTAGCTTATGTGCCCGCGCTCCTTGTCGAAGCGGAGCAGCATGAGGGTATCGGTCTCGACGGTCCGGTACGAGACCCTGTAGAAGCCGTTCCGGAAGGCGAGCCTGTCGTCCGAGATCTTTACGCCGTCGAGCGGTTCTACGCCGGAGTCGCTTATCACTCCCGATGGGGCCGGCATGCCGAGATCGTTCGGAACGGGGCGCATCACCGGGTACTCACGCACCACTCCGAAGCGCTCCTCTATGACCTTGCTGTCGTAGTCGGCGAAGACTCCGCCCCTGTAATCGCACCCGACGATCAGTATGTTGACCGATTCGCCGTCGGACTCATCGTCGGTACCGGGGACCGGTTCGGCCCTGCCGGGGCCTGCCGTCGTGACGGCCTCGGTGGTCTTGCTGTCGAGAGCGCCGTTTATGTTGTTGATGACCAGGTTCACCGCGAGATACGCCACGAGCGAAAAGATCAGCAGCGCGATGATGAAGGTCAGAAAGAAATTCTTTATTGCCGACAGCATGATCGCCTTATCCTCCTCCCCTCTTCCGGACACCGTCCGTGTTAAAGCAAAATGTGATTATATTATTATATAACTAATCCGCCGATTTTGCAAGTTAATTCTTCGTCTGTGCTACGCCTGTGCTCTGCCTGTGCTACTCCTGTGCTCCGTCTGAGCCATGACGGTCAGTCGCTGCACCGTTCTGCCAGGGCCGTCCTGAAGCGGCGGTAGAACTCCCCGTATGCGCCGGCGTCGAGGGCCGCTCTGATCTTTGACATCAGCTCGTTGTAGAAATACAGGTTGTGGAGCACCGCCAGCCTCATGCCCAGCATCTCCTCGGCCTTGAGCAGATGACGGATGTACGCCCTGCTGTGAGCGCGGCAGGCCGGGCATCCGCAGCCCGGGTCGATCGGTCTGCCGTCGGTCGCGTACTTCTCGTTGAGTATGTTCATCTTCCCGTTCCAGGTGAAGAGGTTGCCGTGCCTCGCGTTGCGGCTGGGCATGACGCAGTCGAAGAAATCGACTCCCCGGTACACCCCTTCGAGTATGTTCACCGGAGTCCCGACGCCCATGAGGTAGCGCGGTCTGTCTTCCGGCATGAAGGGCTCGACGGCATCAATGATGCGGTACATCTCCTCCGTCTCCTCTCCCACGGCAAGACCTCCGATCGCGTAGCCGTCGAGGCCGTACTTCGCGATCTCCTTCATGTGCCGGATGCGGAGGTCCTCGTATGTGCCTCCCTGGTTTATGCCGAAGAGCAGCTGCGAGGGGTTGACCGTATCGGGAAGCGAATTGAGCCTTGCCATCTCCTCGCGGCACCGCAGCAGCCACCGGGCAGTCCGTTCAGTCGACTCCCTGACGTAGTCGTACGGCGAGGGATTGGCGACGCATTCGTCGAAGGCCATCGCGATCGTCGAGCCGAGGTTCGACTGGATACGCATGCTCTCCTCGGGTCCCATGAAGATGCGCCTGCCGTCGATGTGAGAGGCGAAATGCACTCCCTCCTCGGTGATCTTGCGCAGCGACGACAGCGAGAATACCTGAAAGCCTCCGCTGTCGGTGAGTATCGGGCCGTCCCAGTTCATGAACCGGTGAAGGCCTCCCAGACCCTTTATAAGGGCGTCTCCGGGCCGGAGATGCAGGTGGTAGGTATTTGACAGCTCGACCTGGCATCCGACCTCACGGAGGTCCTCGGCGGCGATCCCGCCCTTAACGGCGGCGCAGGTCCCGACGTTCATGAACACAGGCGTCTGCACCGTCCCGTGTACCGTCTCGAAACTGCCGCGCCTCGCGCGGCCTTCCTTCAAATGCAGCTTGAACATTTATCCCTCCGCGCCTTCATGCGGACATGCAGGCGCGGTCTCCTTTCGCGCCGCGTCTGCCGCGGCGTCTGTCATTTTTACGCTTTTCGGGCGCAGCTTCGATCTTCTCCGGTGCGGCGGGTCAGTTCCTGCCGAACCTGCGGTCGAGGTCCGCTTTGCGTATCCT
>CADCPG010000049.1 GCA_902803255.1 uncultured Ruminococcus sp.
ATAAAGCACATTGCCGGAGGCACCTTCACGACGCGGGAGGGGCTGTATTTTGCAGACCTCGGGAACGATGTCCTGTCGGTCGGGAATCAGGCGTTCGCCTTCTGCTCCGACCTGCGGCTCGTTCGCGGACCGTCGGTAGTCGAGATCGGAAAATACGCTTTCAGCTACTGCGGGGAACTTAAGTCGTTCGAACTGCCCTCCCTCCGCCTGTCGGGGGAATACGCCGTGGCCGACTGCCACACGCTAAGGTATTTCGGATGTTCCGGAAAGGTTACCGAACTCGGGAGCTCCATACTTATGAACTGCCAGAACCTGCGGCTGTTCAGAGTACCCGAAGGAATAGAAAAGCTCCACGCGAGCTGCTTCGACAGCTGCATGCCGTTCATCCTCTTATCCCCCTTCGATAAAGCGGAACTTCTTTCACGCTCGGTCGAGGACGGCGACATGTACATATCCGACATGCTCATCATTCCCGGTTACGGAGGTTGACCGAACATATGATAAATCCTCTGAAACACTCCAACGCGAGGAGGTCGGCGCTCTTCGGGGCCGCCGCCGCCGTGCTTTGCGCCGGCCTTGCCCTGATCCCGTACTTCCTCACCTTCTTCGCGCCGTTTGCTCTGCTCTCAGCGGTCCTGCTCGTGACTCCGGTTTTCGTGATCCCGGTGATATTCCTCGACCCGGAAGGCAGCGGGAAGCGCGGAACAGCCGTCGCGGCATCGTTATCCGGAGCACTCGCCGCAGGCCTCGTCTTCTTCTTTACAGTCATGCTGCGGAGGAAGACGTCGCTGTACAGGATGACCTGGCCGGCCCTCCTGATCATCGCAGGGATCTTTGTGATACTGCTCGTAGCCGACAGACTGTGCAAACACACTCCGTCGGATGATCAGGCAGACTCGGCGCTCACGGCGACGGTGCGCTCCGGCTTCGCCGCCGGCAGGCTCGCGTCGCTGCTGCTCCAGCCCTTTGCCGTCCTGCGGCTGCTCGGGTTCTACGACCCGCTGACGCTGCTCGACGTCGCGATGGCGGTCATATTCTTCTACTGCGCGGCCTTCTCTCTCGTCGCTGCGGCTGCAAGGCTAATACGCAGAGAGTACAGAACGCGTCCCGATATGTCGGTCCCTGTGCCGTTCTCGGGCTGCGGAGACATCGGCGTGATCGGATATCTCGAGAAGAACACCGGCATCACGATGAGGAGCCTGTGGAGCATAAAAATGATCCGGAGGACGCTCCCGATAGCGCTTACGGCGCTTGTAGCCGTATTCTGGTTCGCCACCGGACTCCACGAGGTCAAGCCGTACGAAAGAGGCGCGCTGTACCGGTTCGGGAAGCTCTCCGACCGGGTCCTCGAGCCGGGTCTTAGCATCACGCTTCCCTACCCCTTCGACAAGGTCGAAAAGTACGAGACCGAAACGGTGAAGGAACTGACCGTCGGTTATATCAGCAAAGTCGAGACCGACGTCATCTGGACCGAGGCTCACGGCGGCGAGGAGTTCAAGCTGCTGGTCGGCGGAGGGAACGAGCTGGTCTCGGTGAACCTCAGGATAGAATACCGCATCTCCGATCTGCTCTCATACATAAGGTGCTGCTCATCGCCCGACAAGCTGCTCGAAGCCGCGGCCTACGAGCTCGTCACGAAGGATATAATCTCGACCGACCTCGAAACGCTGCTGTCGATCGACAGGCAGGAGTTCTCCGAGACTTTCGTAAGGCAGCTGCGCGAGAAGACCGGTTCCTACGGAACATCCGTCGCGGGAGGGGGAGGCGGATGCACGGGCACCGGCCTTGAGATCGTGTCGGTGGTGCTCGAGAGCATACACCCGCCTGTCAACGTCGCGGCGAAATATCAGGAACTCATTTCGGCCGGCATCGACGCCGGAAAGAAGATGCTGCAGGCCGAAGGCTACGCGAAAAAGACGGTGGCCGAAGCCGAAGCTCTCCGCGACTCGACCGTAAACAGGGCTACCGCCGACGGCTACTCAAAGATCGCCGACGCCAGGGCATCGGTTTCGGAGTTCATGGCCGGAGTCGAGGCCGACAGCAGATACAGCGACTCCTACCGCAACTACAAATATCTCTCCGCTCTGACGGAGGCATACAGACGGTCGAGGCTGATCCTCGTCGGAGAGGGCATCGACAGCGCCAGGATCTGGCTTGGAGAATGACATAATGAGCATGAACGAATACGATAACGAAAAAGAAAAAGATATGACTGAAAACGCAACTGCCGGTGAAAATGCAGCCGTGAATGAAAACACCGCCGCCGTCGCCCCCCGGGCAGGAAAAAGCAGAGGCGGGCGGATCTCCAGGATCATACTCGCGGCGGTCATCCTCGTATTCATAGTCTGGTTCGGATTCACCTTCAGGCTCCGCGAGGGCAGCTGCGCGATCGTGCTGAGGTTCGGAGCGCCCCGCTCGCAGGTCACCGAGGCCGGCATCCACATGCGTCTTCCCTGGCCCTTCGAGACGGTCACTGACTACGACAGCCGCCTGCAGTACCTCGAGACGGCCTATCTGGAGACGATAACAGGCGACAAACGCAACATTATCATTCAGCCGTACATCATCTGGAGGATCGAAGACCCTCTGCTCTATCACAACAGCGTCGGAGCTTCGGGCAATATCGATTCATACATAAGAGATCAGGTGTTCAGCGCTACCAACAGCATACTCGGCGGGTACGATCTCTCGAACATCGTATCGCTCGAATCAGAGTCGATAAAGACCGAGGAGATACAGCAGGCGATAACTGATACCGTCGCGGCAAAATGCCGCGCCAATTACGGTATCGAGGTGCTGAACGTCAGGATCCTGCGCCTGTCGCTCCCCGACACCAACCTCCAGAGCGTATTCGACCAGATGACGGCCGAACGCCAGAAGGACATCGACACCATTCTCGCCAACGCCGACCGCGACGCAAACAGGATCATGACCGAGGCCGACGCCCAAGCCGCCTCGATCATCGCCGACGGCACCACGAAGGCGGCCGAGATAAAGGCGGCCGCAGAGGCGGAGGTGGCGTCGATCTACGCCGCGGCGCAGGACGCGAACCTCGAACTCTACACCTTCCTTCGCAGGCTCGACACCGCGGTTTCGTCGGTCGGTGACAGCACCGTGCTGATAGTCGACACCGACACCTACCCCTTCACCGTGCTCCGCGACTACTCGGACATGCTCTCGGGCGACGGCGACGCCGGCAACAGGACCGTGCTGAAAGACCTTACATACATCCTCTCCCAGCTCCCGGAGAAAGACGCCGAGGCGCTGAGCAATGCCATATACAAGCTCATCGAGAATGCCTCGGCCGGGACGCTCCCCGAGGCTCCCGCTGCGGGGCAGGAGGCGGAAGGAACGGCGCAGTCATGAAAATGAGAGATCTGAAGAAGGCCGCGCCCGGAGGCGGGACCGACAGGTCGGCCGCGGCGTCCGACATTATATCGTCGCTCACCGTCTGGTTCGCAGTGCTCGCCGCTGTCGTGCTGCTCGTCATCGCGCTCTCGGGGATCCGCATCGTAAAGAGCGGCGAAGTGGCGCTGGTGCTCCGCTTCGGGAAGCTGTGCGGAACCACTCCCGAGGAGCAGATACACGAGCCGGGGCTGCTGCTTGCATTTCCGTACATCATCGACGAGGTGGTGACTGTGCCGGTCGGGAGCGTTATGAAGCTCGATGTCACCACGCACTACACCCCGACGCACATGACCGGCTACTCGCACAACGGATACGTAATCACGGGCGACCGCAACCTGATCATAATCTCCGCCTCGGTGCAGTACGTCATATCCGATCCCGTGGCTTACACGCTGAACATAGACGACGGGACGAAGCTCGTCACGGCGTCGGTCAGCAGCGCGATGTCCGGAGCCGCCGCTCCGATGTCGGCGGAGGAGCTCCTCACCTCGGGCAAACTGCGCTATTCCGATGAAGTCCTTCGCGGAGCGCAGGAACTGATCGACGGCGCCGGAGCCGGCATCACGCTGAAATCGGTCGAGTTGACTTCGGTCAGCATGCCGTTCGAGGTCAAGGACATGTACGACGCCGTCAACTCCGCCAAGGTCTCTGCCGCGACGAAACTCGAGAACGCCGCGCTCTACAGAGGGAGCCTGATCCCGTCCGCCGAGGCAAAGGCCGACACGCTGGTATCGGCAGCCTCGGCTGAAAAGGCGGCTGCGGTAGCCGCGGCAAACTCTTACCTCTCTGAGTTTTACGGAGTGCTCGACGAATACGGAACAAATCCGGAAAAGGTGAGGACCCGCATATACAATGAAAAGATCGCGGCCATGATCGGCGCGATCGGGACCGTGAAGATCACCGACGGCGATTCCGACTCGAGGATCGTGATCGGCGGAAAGACCGGCGGCTGATCAGGAATGACGGCAGTCTGACCGGCACAGAAACGGACATACAGGACAATGGAAAACATAGATCACATGGCTAAGAACAGCCTCGACGCCCTTGCGAGGGACAACCTCTCGCCCGAAGGCAGAAGAAGCATGACGGTGGACATCGTGACCGGCTCCGCGGGGCTCGTCGCGCTGGCAGCCGGGCTTCTGCTGGGGAGGCTCTTCCCCGGGCGCGAGGGGATCGTCGCGCTGATATATACCGTCGGGATCGTCATAGAACTCATTCCCATATACGCCGTGGCGGTAAAGGGGATATTCGGAAAGAACCTGACGAACTCGATGGAGATACTGGTGGCCATAGCGGTAACGGCATGCTATTTCTCGGGATCGCTCATAACAGGCCTGCTCATCCCCGTCATCCTCAACGCGGCACACATACTCGAGGAGCGCAGCATAATGGGCGGTCGCGAGGCGATAGACGGCCTGCGGAGGATGCGCCAGACGAGCGCGCGGCTTATCACCGGCGACGGGGCGCAGGGGCAGGAAACGTCGGTCACGGTGGACGCATCGGTCCTCGAGCCCGGGCAGCGTCTGCTGATACTCCCGGGCGACGGCTTCCCCACCGACTGCGAGATCGTGTCGGGAAACTCTAACATCGACCAGAAATCCCTCACAGGAGAGGCCGAGCCGGTATTCGCCGGCCCCGGCGACCCGGTGTACGCAGGCACCGTCAACCTCGACGGCAGACTTACCGTCGAGGTGAAGAAGAAATACTCAGACAGCTCGTTCTCGAATATCATAAAACTGCTCGAGCAGTCCGAAAAGCTCGACATTCCCGAATCGCGTCTCATCGACCGGTTCATGCACTATTACATCCCGTTCGTGCTGGCGATCGCCGCCGCGGTCGCGCTGGTGAATTCCGACATATCTAGGGCGATAGCGATTCTCGTCGTGTCCTGCCCGTGCGGACAGATGCTCGTCAGTTCGGCCCCGATGGTCGCCGCCCTGTCTTCCGCAACAAAGCGCGGCATCCTCATCAAAAACTCGAAGTTCATCGAGAAGATGTCGAAAGTCGACGCGGTGGTCTTCGACAAGACCGGCACGCTGACGGTCGGCGAGATGACCCTCACCGGAATCTATCCGGCCGAAGGTGCCGGCAGAGGCGAGCTCCTCGCCTGCGCCGGAGCGCTGTCGGCCGGCTCGGCGCATCCCGTATCGAGGGCGGTGTCGAACTGGCTCTCCGAACACGGCGAAGACGCTGACGTCCGTGACGCCGTTCCTGAGCCGGCGATCGCACAGATCAGAGAGATCCCGGGATGCGGCACGGAGGGGACCGACGGAGACGGGGTCCGCGTGATGTTCGGCAAACGGGCATGGTTCGACAGCGAATGCCCCGGCAGGATACCTCCGGAATTCGCTGAAGATGCCGAAGGCTCTCTCAGTTTCGTATGCCGCGGCGACCGCTTTCTCGGCGCGCTGAGCTTCGGCGACACCCCCAGAGAGGACGCCGCGGAAGCCGTCGCCAGACTTAAGGAACTCGGCATCACCGATACCGTCATGCTCACCGGCGACAGAGAATCGACGGGAAGGCCCGTCCTGGCCGCCTCAGGCGTCGACAGGGCTTTCTACGGCCTTATGCCCTCGGACAAGCTTTCGCGCCTTGAGGAGCTCCGCAGGTCCGGCAGGAGCGTCATAGCCGTCGGCGACGGCATCAACGACGCTCTCATCCTGCGCGACGCCGACATAGGCATCGCGATGGGCGCCATGGGATCCGATCTCGCGATCCAGTCCGCCGACATCGCGCTGATGAACAACCGCCTGTCCAATATACCCTTCACCCTCGAGCTTGCCGGAAGGACGAAGAAGATCATCTACCAGAACCTTATCCTCTCGATGCTCGTGAGCGCGGTGATGATAATACTCTCCTCTTTCGGTGTGATTAGCTCGGTGACCGGAGCCGTGCTGCATAACGTCGGCGCCTTCTCGGTGCTGATAAACAGCTCGCGACTCCTTTCGGACAGAAACAAATAGACCGCCGTTATAGTTCAGCGACCTGCACCGGGCAGACGCTCACCGTTATTTGAGTTTCCGTCCCCGTATACCTCAATTCGTTCCGTTCGTCACGCAAACCGCGGGTCAAAGAACGGTTCAAACAATAATGAAAGGACTCGTACCGGCCCGGATATCGAAATATCCAGCCAGTGCGAGTCTTTTGTCAGCAATGGAATAAAACAGGTTGCGTTCATCCTTGCAATTTCGATTCAGATAAACCACACTGTCATGAAAAAAACACATTCTGTTTCCAACCTTTTTAATACTATTTGTGTCTGTATGACAGATGCATCGAAACTCAGGCAGATCTGAACAGCTGTTTTTTCACCTGAACAGATCATTTCGGGAAAGGGAAAAAATGTCGTACCGGTACTTAAATGATGAAACCCTTGTGCTGCTCACGCTTGCAGGCGAACAGAGTGCATATGAGGTGCTTGTAAACCGTTATCAAAAGGCCGTTATTGCATCGGCTTACTCGGTAACGCATAATGCATTTCTCGCAGAAGATACCGCACAGGATGCTTTTGTGACTGCATGGATAAAGCTTGACACATTGAATGAACCCTGCAAGTTTTCTGCATGGGTCTGCCGCATTGCAAAAAACTGCGGTATGAACATGCTAAGGCAGTATCGCAGCTTTCTGCCGCTCGATACCGTTGAAAACCGTGATACTGCGGATAAGGATCTCTTTGATCAGCAATATGAAAAGGAAGAAGAATCGGCTGAACTTCACGAAACGATATCAAGACTTCCCGCAAAGGTAAAAGAAATCATAAAACTGCATTATTTCGAGGGGCTTTCTGTAGTCGAGATCGCTGACAGGCTGCGTATATCACAGGGCACGGTCAAATCCCAACTTCACGACGGACGCAAACGAATTCGAAAGGAGCTGTGTGCTATGAATGAAAAATGGAGCGATACCCTGGTTGAAAAAGTAATGAAGAAGGTTGCGGAGCTTAAGCTCTGGCAATTCAAAAACAGCAAAGACGGTTTTGAAACTGTCTACAGAGACGTACTCAGAGATGTGGAAGAACTGCCTGAATCCGATAAAAAGCATCATGCCCTGGCTGATGTTCTTTTGCGCGGTTGGTGGTGGCTGCCGGGTGACAAGAACGACACTCTTTTCGCACGTATCAAAGAATCGGCGGAACTGGGCCATAACGAAGATGTTATGGAGTTCATCACGACCCGTGAAAGACAGCAGATCCCATATTATGACCGTCAGGGCAGAATCGATTTCATCCGTGATAAACAGATCCCGTATCTTAAAAAAGCCGGCTTCACCAAAGCTCTGGCAAGAGAGATGTTCTGGCTTGGATACTATTGTTTCAGAGAACACAAATACAGCGAAGGAGTGGAAGCGACTAAAAAGACGATAGAACTGCTTCTTCCGTCCGATCCATATTACGCACTCGCCGTAAACACTCTCCGGAATGAAGAAAAGCTGAACGGTGAATTCAAGGGAAAGAGCCCCAGCCGTTATTTGATAGGCTGCCGTGCAGACGAACTCAGATACTCAGATTCTTCTCTGCGATACTGGAAAGAGGAAGTGGCGGGCGAAGGATATTTGAATTCTGTCAACAGCGATATTCACCGCATTTTCCGGACAGCTTCTCTTTGCGACGGGTATTTCTTTAATCACGACCTTGCTGTCGGAGAATGCATGACAGGTTCTGACGGGACAACGTTGAGATTTGAAAGCAACAGCGAGAAAGTAGTTACGCCTGCGGGTGTGTTTGATGGTTGCCAGCTTTGGATAACAAAGAACTATGATCCCTACAAAGGCACTTCTGTTTATAAAGTTTACTATAAGGACGGCATCGGCATCGTAAAATATGTTGCACAAAACGGCGGTACTGCCGACACACGCTTGCTCGGAAAGTATCATATTAACGGCGGGACGGGGCTTCTGCCCGTGCAAAATGATAATACCTGGGAGTATGTAGCCGAATATGATCCGAAGTATATGGTATCGGAGTTTTCCTGCCGGGTTATCCATGCGAATGATGAATCCGTTATGATCGCATCCAAAGAAATGATTGAGCGCTTGGGGTATGATGAAAATTCGTGGCTCGATATGATGGAACAGATTCGAAATGAATACTGGACGGAAACAGACGGACACGACAAGCTTTGCGACGTTTCTCATGCTATAGAACGGGCGGAAGTCCTTGCGAAAACACCGATGGAAATAGCACATACAAAAGCTGCTGCTTCGGCTGCAAGGAGAATTATGACTACCGATCAGACTCTGAACCCAGAGCGGACCGCAGAAGGTCTTTGGAACTTCTTTGTATTTTATGTGGTACGCAGGGAACGGGGACATATAAGTCTCGGTCGCCATGCCCGTTGGTCTTTTGAGTGGAAAGGATGGTGCAACGGCTGCGAACCGCTTTGCTGTAATCATATTTACGGAATACTTCAGGATGCCGGCAGATACCTTTGGTCTGACGAATATAATGTCGGAACAGATTCCCTTATTGAATACTCTCTTTATGATGAATACCCTTTGAAAACTAAGATCTCCTGCACAGACGGAGGCGCTGTGACAACCAAAGCCGGTACTTTTGAAAACTGTATGAAGATATCGTTTGATATTTCCGGTATGGGTGACGGACATCAATACCGCGGCGGTAATAAAGAGTATTATTTTGCCGAGGGAATCGGTATCGTCAAAGCTGTGAACGAGCTTGCAAACCTCAAAAAAGCAGTATACGAACTTACATATTACAAAGGCAGGAGTGAAGGTTATTTTCCGATCTCTGACGGACTTGTGCGCAAATATGAAGCAGTCGGATTGACAGACGGCTTTTATGCATCATCCGAATATACCTATGTTGCCGACGAAAACGGAGATATCGTTATACTCGCCGACAAGTGCGGAATCAAAAACATACAGTCACCTATCACAATGTACAGTTCCGTACATGATGAAATCGTCGAGGATGAACTCTGGGACTCAAAAAAAACTGATGAGAGCAGACTCCGTCACGATGTTAACAATTTCAGATTGCTTCTTCACTTTCTCGGCAGGTCCAGCAAGTATTGGGCAGCACCGCAAAAAGCGGCCGCCTGGAGCAAATATATCATCAAAATAATAGAAGATCTGTCAAACGGCAAAGAGATCCCGAAGGCATGGCTCGGTTGCTACTGGCGTCAACATTTTAATGTCGCCTGCAGATTGTTCGGTTGCGGCGAGGATAAGAAAGAAGAAGGCTATGCCTATCTTGAAAAAGCCTTTGAATTGTATCCTGCATGGAAAAACATTCCCGACGGTACGCTTCTTGATGTCGGTGACGAAATGATCTACGGCGGCGTTAAGCTGATTAAGGGAAAAGAAATCATCGAATTGCCCGACGGCACAAGAGAAGGCATTGATTACGGATACCTGTTTTATCCTAAAGCTGAAGAAATGTATTACGGAATGACGGCAAAGCGCGGTTGGGAATGGTTTAACTCTGTTCGGGAAGAAGAACGGTTCAAATCATACATCGAACGGGCAAAGACATTGATGGAGTCTGAAAAGTAAATTGAAATTCAAAGATCTCGCTCGGACCTTCACAGCCTGAAAGTCGCGCATGCCGGTCGATCGACCGGGAGCTCATCCGTTGTTTGAGTGCCTGTCATCTCACAACTCCGAGCGTGACGTTCGTTACGCAAACTGCAGATCACACAATAATTCCGGCAGGAGGTCACCCATCAGTTGAGCGGCCGGCCTCCCGCACCGCTGCGCGTAACGTTCGGTTCACGGCGGTTCAATCAAATATATAAGGACTCGCACTTGCCGGGGATATCAAAGCATCCCCTCTGTGCGGGTCCTTTGCCATATAGTC